>DNCM01000180.1 GCA_003498085.1 bacterium | reverse complement strand
AATAGCTGAATAGTTACAAAGAAATAAAATTTTGCTTTCTTTAGGTTTATATAAGAAACTCTCACTTTAGCCAAAAAGGGGCTCTTTTACCAAAAAATTCAAATTTAGCTAAGAAAGATATGGGGTTTCAAATTGTAAAGCTTGTTTTTCTCAATCTGTCTTTAGTATAATGTTTTTAAATGGCTTATAGAACGCACTACTGTGGAAATTTAGGTCTTGATGATGTAGGGTCTAGTGTTTCCTTATCAGGCTGGGTCCACAGTAGAAGGGATCATGGGGGTGTTATATTCATTGACTTAAGGGATATCTCTGGGATTGTCCAGGTTGTCTTTAATCCGGAGATAGATTCTGAAACCCATATCAAGGCACATTCATTGAGGAGTGAGTGGGTGATCAAGATTGAAGGGAAAGTTTCAAGGAGACCAAAGGGAACAGAAAACCCAAATTTAAAAACAGGCGAGATTGAGGTAATTGTCTATTCCCTCTCTGTTCTTAATGAATCAAGGTCTCTTCCGTTTGAGATAGTAGATTATACATCCCTTCCAAAAGAGGAAATAAGGCTGAAACATAGATACCTTGATTTAAGAAGGGAGAATATGCAGAAGAATATTATCTTAAGACATAGGGTCATCCAAAGAATGAGGCAATTTCTTGATAAACAAGGCTTTTTTGAAATAGAAACTCCGTACCTTATAAGAAGCACACCCGAGGGCGCAAGAGACTTTCTTGTTCCATCTAGACTTTCTCCAGGCTCATTCTATGCGCTTCCACAATCACCACAACTGTTTAAGCAAATCCTTATGGTTTCTGGCTTTGAAAAATATTTTCAAATTGCAAGGTGTTTTAGGGATGAAGATTTACGGGCAGATAGGCAACCAGAATTCACACAGCTTGATATCGAGCAATCCTTCGTTGATGAAGAAGATATAATGAGCCTTATTGAAGATTTAATAAAGGATGTATTTGAGAATGTATTAAATGTGTCTATAAAAACCCCATTTCCAAGAATAACTTATGATATAGCAATGCTTAGGTATGGATGCGATAAGCCAGATACAAGATTTGGCATGGAGATAGAAGACTTGGGATTCCTTTCCTCTTCAGATTTTAATGTATTCAAAGGGAAAGAGGCAATAAGGGGAATAAATAGAAAGGAGATGGGTGATATATCAAGGAGTGAAATCGATAGCTTAATTGAGTTTGCAAAAAGTTGTGGTGCAAGTGGACTCTGCTGGTTTAAGGTTGAAGAAAATTCTCTCCAATCACCGATTGCCAAGTTTTTCAAAGATGATGAGCTTAGGAAGATAAAAGATGTATTCCTTGGAGAAGATTCTGATCTTATTCTCATCGTTGCAGATAAACTAAAGGTTGTATGTGATACTCTATCAGCATTGAGACTTCATCTTGGAAAACCAAAAGAAGATTTTGAATTCCTATGGATAGTTGAGGCTCCATTGTTTGAATATGACGAGGATGGAACTCTTAAACCATCTCACCATCCATTTACATCACCAAGGGATGTTGATCTACCTTTTCTCTCAAAGGAAAAGGTAAAGGTAAAGGCAAAAACATACGATGTTATTCTAAATGGTTGTGAGATTGGGGGTGGTTCAATAAGAATTCATAAACCAGATATCCAAAGGATGGTTTTTAGTGCACTAGGGATCAAAGAATTGGCAGAGAAGGAGTTTGGTTTTTTATTAGATGGCTTATCTTTTGGTGCACCGCCACATGGAGGGATCGCCCTTGGAATTGATAGGCTTCTTATGGTCATGGCAGGCTGTGATTCAATCCGTGATGTCATTGCATTCCCAAAGACACAGACTGGAACATGTCTTATGACAGAAAGCCCAACACAAATAGAAAATATGCAGCTAAAAGAGTTGGGAATTAAGATATTATGAAGATAGTAAAACAAGATGGAATTTCACTTGCCTGTCAATACCTAAAAGATGGAAAAGTAATTGCTTTTCCAACAGAGACAGTCTATGGAATTGGCGTTGACGGATGTAGCAAAAAGGCATATTTTAGGATATACGAAATAAAGAAAAGAGAAAAAGAAAAGCGGATTCCGTTTTTGATTGGCGATATATCCTATCTTCCAATCATTGCAAAAGATATAGGAGAAAGAGCTTACAAACTTGCAGAGAAATTCTGGCCAGGCCCACTTACAATTATTCTATATTCCAAGGATGAATTTAAGTGGGTTGGAGAAAAAATTGGAGTAAGGATTCCAAACCACCCAATTACCCTTTCATTATTAAATGAATTTAAGGGACCAATTGCAACAACATCTGCAAATATCTCTGGGGAAAGGGATGCAACAACAATAGAGGATATTCTTCCAATTTCTGGAATAGAGCTTATAATTGATGGTGGAAAGACCCAGATTGGCATTCCATCAACAATTGTTGATGTAACCCTTACTCCGCCAAAAATATTGAGGGAAGGGGCAATTTATGAGGAGGTTTTAAAATGGATATAAAAACTGTCGAACATATTGCACAGCTTGCAAACCTTGAACTTGATGAAAAAGAGAAGGAAAAGATGGCGGTTGAACTTACAAGGATTGTTGAATATATCTCAAAGATAAACGAACTTAAAACCCAAGAAATAGACCCAGCATTTCATATTGGCTATGAAAAGAAATTAAGAGAAGATGAAGAAAAACCCTCATTTTGTCCAATTTCTAGTCTTTCAAGCCATATTGAAGACAAGCAATTCAAAGTACCAAAGGTCATTGAATAAAAATTTTCTTGCAAAATATTTAAAAAATATGCTAGAATAGGATTATGAACAATAAAATATTGATAATAGAAGATGATGAGGATATGATTCATATCCTTAAGTCTATCCTTGAGCTTGAGGGATATGAGATATCATATGCAGAGGATGGAGAAAAGGGACTTTTAATGGTAGAAGAGATTATCCCGGATCTTATTATTCTCGATCTTATCCTTCCAAAAGTTGATGGGAATGAGGTCTGTAGAAGGATAAGAAAAAACACAGAATTTTCTGGAATTCCTATCATTATGCTTACAGCAAAAGGAACAACAAGAGATGAACTTGAAGGTATTGTAGACGGTGCTGATGATTATATAACAAAGCCATTTAACCCATTAGATTTAATTGAAACAATTAAATATCTTTTGACAACTAAAGAAGCGATAGATATGGAAGAAAGAAAAAGAAAGAAGATAAACCGCCTTCAGACAAGACTCCTTTTTGAAAATGAATAAAACTAATCTCAACATAGAAATATCCAAAGTTGCCCTTTTGGAAGAGGATGAACTCGATGTTCTTTTTAGGATAACCGAACTTATAGCAAATTCTGTAAATGCAGATTCCGGATTTATTTTTCTTTCAAAGGGCAAGGATAAATATAAAAGAGAAGCATTCTGGGGAACAATCGATATTCCAAAGGAGATAGAGAGGGGAAAAGGATGTCTTGGCCTTTCTATCGCTGAAGAGAAGCCTTTAATTCTCTCTTCTGAAGAGCTTTTCGAAATTAGTAATGCAAAGTCTTGTTTGATTGCCCCGTTAAGAGACAAAATGGGATTTCGTGGTATCATTGGTTTTGTAAGAGGAGAAATAAGTTTTAGTGAGAACGAACTTAATAATCTTGTTGCAATCTCTAGTGAGATTAATTTATGTCTTGAAATATTTCGTATAAATAGGGCTATCTATGAAGGTGTCTTATTTTCTACTGTTCAGACACTAATCAGTGTTATTGAAGCAACCGATCCATATTTAAGGGGTCATTCATGGAATGTTGCAAGATATTCCGTTGCCTTGGCATCAAAGATGGATTTTCCAAGGATTCAAATAGAGGCTATAAAATATGCTTCCCTTCTCCATGAGGTTGGAAGAATCTGTATTCCTCATAGGATATGGAGAAAAGAAAGTGAGCTTTCGGAAGAGGAATTGAATGCAGTAAAAACCCATGCAATAATTGGAGAAAAAATAGTTGAAAAGGCAGAATTTCCCTTTGATGTTGCAAGTATTGTGAGAAGCCACCACGAAAATTATAATGGAGCCGGCTATCCAGATGGCCTAAAGGGCGATAAAATTCCAATAGGAGCAAGAGTCCTTTCTGTAACGAATGCTTGGGATGCTATGGTTTCGGACAGGCCATACAGGTCATCAATGACAGTAGGCGAGGCAATACTTGAACTTAAAAATGGAAGAGGAGGCCAGTTTGATCCAAAGATAGTAGATGTTTTTCTTTCAATAATAGAAAAGTGAAAAATGCAAAATACCTATCTTTTATTTTTTTTATTGTTGTAACATCTGTTTTTTCCTCTGAGAAAATCCTACTTACAAATCAAGAAAATAACTCATATATTTGGTCCGAATATATAGAAGAGCAAGAGCTTATACCAGCAAAAGAGTTTGCATCCATTATATCTGCAAAGTTTGAATGGAATCCAATTATACAAGAGGGTATTTTAAAAAAATATAAAGCCCTATGTTTTCTATGGCCTAATAAGGAAAAGATAATCCTTGATAAGGAGGAGATAGTTTTACAATCACCATGTCAACTTATATCTGGAAAACTGTTTGTTCCTTTTGATCTTATTTTTAGTTTTTGTGAAAGGGTAGATATGAGAGCAGAATTCAGTAAGGAAAAAAATAAACTTATTTTTTACAAAAAATCATCTGGTATTCCACCCCTTGCAAATACAAAACAAGGCTTTTGGCATGTTCTAAAAGAAGGTGAAACACTATATCGCATTTCCAAGAATTATGGCATAGATCTCTCTTCAATTATTAGCCTTAATAGAATCATTGATCCAAGATTCTTAGTTCCAGGGCAGATGATATACATTCCTGACATTGGAATACAAACAGAGAAAGAATTGGAAATACCTTCCTTGCCTCCCGAGACAACTGGACCCAAAAAACCATTAGTTGAAAAATATGGGATAAAAAAGATAGTTTTGGACCCAGGGCATGGCGGAAAGGATTCAGGTGCTATAGGAAAATCAGGTACTAAAGAAAAGGATGTTAATCTTGATATAGCCATTAAACTTCATAAAGAGCTTAAAAAGAGACTTCCAAATACAGAGATTATCCTAACAAGAGATGACGACTACTATGTTCCTTTAGTTGAGCGGACAGCACTCGCCAATTTTAAGAAAGTAGATCTCTTTATCTCAATCCATGCAAATGCTGCATTTTCAAATTCTGCATCTGGATTTGAGGTATTTCATCTATCGGCGGTTGCATCAGACAAACATGCGGAGAACATAGCAGAGTTTGAAAATGCCGTTATAAAAAAGTTTAAAGAAAAGGAGATAATCGATTATACACAAAAGATCCTTTCAGATATTGCTCAGGATGAGTTTATTAGTCAAAGCATCGATCTTGCATTGTTTATTCAAAGACAAGTAACATCGAAACTTGATATAAAAAATAGGGGTATTAAGTCTGCATTTTTCTGGGTTCTAAGGGATGCAAAGATGCCCGCCGTCCTTATTGAAACAGGCTTTCTTTCTAACCCAGACGAAGAGGCAAAGATGAAGGAATTAGCATTTAAGACAAACCTTGTTAATGCACTGGCTAATGCAATTATTGCCTATAAAGAATCTTATGAAGAAAAGCTCACCAAAGAATGAAAAGATGGTTAGTACTTATTTTTGTTGCTATTGTTGTTATCCTTATAGTCTTACTTATCCCAAAAAAAGAGGGAGAAAGACCTATCTTTTTTCCAAAAGAAGATAAGATAAAAATAAGGCTATTTTTTCCAGATGAGCAGGCGGAATATTTTGTTGTTGAAGAAAGGGAGGTAGAAAAGAAAGAAAAAGAAGAAGATATAGCTAGACTTATTATTAGAGAACTTCTTAAAGGGCCAACAAATGAGGATTTATATTCTGCTATTCCAGAAGGAACAAAATTAAGAGAGATTTATATTTACGAAGATGTCCTATATGTTGATTTCTCACCAGAGATCTCTAACAATCATCCAGGTGGCTCAACAGGTGAGATTATGACCATATTTTCAGTTGTAAATAGCCTTTGTGCCAATCTTACTCAATATTCGGTCCAGATCTTAATCGATGGAAAACCACAAGAAACCTTAGCTGGTCATATTGTTTTATATGAACCACTTGCTTTTAAAAAGGATATGGTAAAATAAGGGAGACCTTCCATGTATTTTATCTTTTTGGGCATTATATTCCTCCTTGTCCTTTCTCTTCCATTCTTAAATAAAAAGGTTGAGAAAAACCTGGAGGTATTTTTCTTCTTTATGGGATGCCTTTCTATAGTCAATATAACAGTTTTTGGAGGCGAGAAGGTATTAAATTTCCATTCTATCTCTCATTTTCTCCATGAGCCAGTAATGATTAGCCTTGCCTGCCTCATTTTTGGACTATTGTTTTATTGTTTTCAGGAGAAGATAAAATCCTCTATATCCTTCTTTGAGGAAAAAATAGGTCTTTTTTTTCCATTTTTGCTGGTTACCGTACTTGGCATTATCTCATCGATCATTACAGCAATCATTGCAGGCCTAATATTTGCTGAGATAGTTTATGGTCTCCATATAAAAAGAAAGGAAAAGATAGCATTTTGTGTTATCGGATGTTTTTCCATTGGTTTTGGTGCTGCCCTTACTCCAATAGGAGAACCGCTTTCTACGATTGCAATAGCCAAATTAAAAGCACCTCCATACAATGCGGACTTTTTATTCTTGTTCAATCTTCTTTATCCATACATCTTTCCCTGCATCTTTCTATTAGGAATACTGGGAGTCTTTGTTTATAAAAAAGGAAGAGCTTATCTTGAGATTGAAGAAAAACAAGAAGAAAGAAAATTAAAAAAGGTATTTATCAGAGCAGGAAAGGTCTATCTTTTTGTTATGGCACTCCTTTTGCTGGGAGAAGGTTTTAAGCTATTCGTCAATCTTTATATCGTAAAGATTTCGCCAATCTTTCTTTATTTTCTGAATATAAGCTCTGCAATCCTTGACAATGCAACACTAACTGCCTGTGAGATAGGACCGGATATGGAAATTTTTCAGATTAAATCTTGCCTGATAAGTCTCCTTGTAAGTGGTGGAATGCTTATTCCAGGAAATATCCCGAATATCATCTCCGCAGAAAGGCTTGAGATCGGAATGAGGGATTGGGCAAAGCCAGGTTTTTTGATTGGAATTCCCTTTTTAATTGCATACTTTTTCGTCCTTTTTGTCCTGCAATAAATGTTTTTAATTTTAACCTACTAAAATCCTATCTCTATACTGCCTTGCCTGATGAATGAATGCCTCAAGTCGCATATCAGTGTTGGCAGAAGAGAGGCCATCATAAGCAATCGTTAGTATTGGAAGGCCTTCGTTATCCTCTGATACGGATTTCAATATTGCTGCTGCAATTGTTCCTGGCATACAGGTGAATGGTATCGTATTTATCAATCCACAAAGCCTTTTATTTACAAAGTCAATAGCCTTCCCAATCGACATGATTGCTTCTCCTTCAAAGGAACGATGTATATATGGCTTTGCAAACTCAAGGACTTTATTTGTCGATGGTTCTTCTATCCCCCTTAAAAATCCATGAAATATGTGGGAAAGTTTTTCCTCCTCCTTTACCTGATATAAATTTCTTATATATGTTTTTATAAAACATGCGTAATCATTGGTTAGTAATGAATGCATGTTCCTTCTAAAATTCCTATAAAGGAACCATTCATTGACAGGTGCTGACCAAGCCTCTCCCCCAAGTTTCTCTACCTTCAATATGACATCCTCGTTTGAAAACCTGTTTGAACGGACGAAGAACTCACCAACTAAACCAATGATAGGCTTATCCTTCTCAAAGACATCTATTTTTAAGAATGCCTCTTTTGCCTCTTTCATCACAGCCAGAAGGCCTTTTCTATTACGAATACAATCGCAAACTTTATCGACAAAAATCTTGTAAATCTTCTCTGCCTCACCCTTGTTCTTCTCATAAGGTCTTGTCTCTCTTAATGCTTTTTCTAATATATCAATGGCAACAATGCCGCTCCAGCAGAGCTTTTCGAAATCCTTTCCAGCAATAGCTAAATCTTCAAAGAATCTCTTTGCTTGATTTGGGGCATATATTGGGACATCATCAAATCCTAAGTCATCGAGGACAAGTCTCTGGAGCATCGAGTATTGTCCAAACCTACAAGGACCAGAAGAGCCTCCCATAAAGAATGCAGACTCTTTAGGATCAAAATCCTTTCTTTTCGTCTGCCTTACCATATCACCAGTTGTAACGATTGCTGGAAAACATTCGCGACCAGTGGTATACTTCCTTCCCCAGTACAAAGTCTCCTCATCGGATTCTGACATAACCTCTGCTGTTACCCCATTTGCCTCAAATGCGGATTTTAAGACATAGGCATGGTCTGACATATATGGGATAAATATCTTTTTCCTTGTCTTTCTCTCAATTGTCAATGTTTTTATCCTCTTTTGTTCTTCTATCTTTTTCTTCCTTGCATTCTCAATGGAATCTAAAAATGCCTCGCACCTTGTTATTGCCCCAACATCTGCCGAGTGCTCATCGACCTCTATGATAAGATGGGGTTTCTCATCCATCTTCTTCTTAAAGAATGTCACGATGAATGAATCTGGACCACATCCATAGCTTGTAAGGTATATGGGGAATAACTTTTCATCTCGTCTAACTAGCTCACATGCTGATAGTATCTGCTGGCCTGATCTCCAATACATGTTCGGCCAATCACAGGATACATCAATAGTATCCAATGGAAGGAAATCCATAGGTATTGCTAATACTTCCAAATCCCTCAATTTTCTTGGAATTTCAAGATTAAGACCACAGTCATTCCCATTGTATGACCTTGTGATAATGACAACGGCTCTGTTATCTAAAGATGAAAGTATTTCCTCTCCCCTCTTTTTTATCCTTCTTCTAAATTCCTCCTGAATATCATGGGCTACATCCAATGCCTTCTTAACAGCCCTTTCCGAAACACCCAATCTCTTTCCCATATCAACCAATGGCTCTATAATGCCCTTTTTTTCATACCTCATCCTGATAATTGGCATAAGAACCTCTGTTTTATAATCTTTGAATTTAACCATCGATGAGGCAGTGTATGGGATTGATTGGACATATGGACAATGGTAAGACTCTGAAAAATATGGCGATGTCTGTCTAAGATTTATAATAGAAGGAAGGAATAGATAATCAATGTCTTTTTCAAGGAGACTTAATATGTGGCCACAGGTAAGCTTTATGGGAAAACAGGTATCTACTGAAACACATTCAACACCTTTATGGATTGTAATTTTATTTGTTCTTTCTGAAAAAACAACTGTAAAACCAAGCTCTGTGAAAAATGCCTTAAAGAATGGGAAGAATTCATAGAAAAATAAAATCCTTGGTATTCCAATCTTTTTTCCATTCCCTTCTTTTTTATAGATATTTAAAAGCAAATCCTCCCTTTCTCCAAATAGATCTGGTATCTTCTCTATTTTTCTTTCCCCTTCTTTTCTCCTTTTAACTTCATACCTTTCGCACCTTGCACCATAGAATAAAGGAACCTCGTCTTCCAAAGAAACCTTTTTTATTTCGCAAGAGTTCGGGCAGCCACTACATTCGAAAGAAGAGAGTGAATACTTACGATTCTTCAGATCAAAACCTTTAAACTTTGTCTTTTCTATATTGCTTTCCTTGGCAATAATCGCAACACCAATTGCACCTGTTACATCATGGTTTTCTGGAACATAAATCCTTTTCCCTAAGATCTTCTCAAAAGCAGAAACAACAGCAAGATTGGCCGCAGTTCCACCCTGAAAGAATATTTTATTACCTACCTTTTTACTTTCAACAACGCGATTTAGGTAATTGTGGACAATAGAGTAAGCAAGGCCTGCAACGATATCCTTTTTCTCTGCCTGTCTTTGCTGATGAGAGACAATATCTGTCTCCATGAATACTGTACATCGCTCTCCCAATTCAAGTGGTGAGCCTGATTGAAATGCAATATTCGAAAATTCTTCCTTTATATTTATCCCAAGCCTCTCTGCCTGCTCCTCTAAAAATGAACCTGTTCCTGCTGCGCACACCTTATTCATTTCAAAGTCAACGATAGCACCATTTTCTAAGCTTATATATTTTGAATCCTGGCCTCCTATCTCAAAGATTGTATCGACATCAGGATCTATATCATAAGCTGCCCTTGCCTGCGCTGTTATCTCATTCTTTATTATGTCCCCTCCAACAAAGTCAGCAATCATATATCTTCCGGAACCCGTTGTTCCACATCCACAAACTAAAACATCTGAACCTATTTCCCTTCCAATTTCGTCCAATCCTTGGCAGACTGCTTCAATAGGTCTGCTTGCTGTTGGTAGATACTTTCTTGCAACAACCCTTTTGTTCTCATCGATTGCAACAACATTCGTTGACACAGAGCCAATGTCTATTCCAATGAATACTTTTGTCTTCTTATCCTTTGGAAGTAGATATGTTTTTAATTTGTCTTTATATTCTTCAACTGGGGCAATAAGCGATAAAGGCTTAAGCCCAACTATTTCTTCTTCAATCTTTAAATCTTTAATCTTTTCAAGCTCTATTCTGGTTTCTGCCAAAAGTGCTGCACCAATTGCACCCATCGTTGCAAAGTGCTCTGGTATGATTACCTCAACCCCTAAAACCTCACGGAATGCCCTAACCATTCCTTTATTCTCTGCAACCCCACCTTGAAATGAAACTGGTGGTACTATATCTTTTCCTTTTCCTATTGTAGATTTAAAATTCCTTGCAAAGGCAAAGCAAAGACCAGCGATGATATCTTCGATTGAGGCTGCCTCTTGCTGGAGATGGATCATATCTGTTTTGGCGAATACAGAACACCTTCCTGCAATCCTTGGGGGCTTCTCTGATTTTAAGGCAAGCTCTGAGAACTCCTCGATCGTAAGCTTCATTCTGGAGGCCTGTTGGTCTAGAAATGAACCACAACCGGCTGCACATATCGTGTTTGTTGAAAAATCAAGGATGCCTCCATTATCGTCGAGTTTTATGAACTTTGAGTCACTTCCTCCAATCTCTATGATCGTTTTAATCTCTTTTTTCAATTTAAATGTTGCTGTAGCTTGAGCAATTACTTCGTTTATTGGCGATACACCGAAGAAATCACATATCCCTTTTGTCCCTGTCCCTGTCCAGCCAACGATTATATCTTTTGGAAAATCTTTTATCTTCTCGATCAACAAAGGAATTGGGCTTCCTTTATGTCTTACATAGTAATCTTCAAGGATATTGTCATTATCATCTAAAAGTGCAGTCTTTAGACTTATCGAACCGATATCTATTCCTAATTTCATAGAAAAAGATTATATATTTATTGGGGTTTATTCTCAAGTGTTTAATACACAACTTCCCCAACTTTCGT
>DNCM01000024.1 GCA_003498085.1 bacterium | reverse complement strand
TCTCCTTTCTTTATCCTTTCTATATCCTTCATATCCCTATCATCAAGATAGAATAATTTCTCTATAGGGTGGTTATGATGTACCTTCCGAGTACAAAATTTTTATACGAGATAAGGATTGATATTTTTGAATAATAGCCTCTCGCTCTTTCATAAAGTTTCTTGTGAGCTTTTAAAGAACTATTATTACCTTTTCAAATTCAATCCACAACCTCGATTCCCATATTCCTTGCGGTCCCAATGATCTGCTGTATAGCCTTTGTGATATCCGTTGTATTTAGATCGGTTAACTTTTGCTTTGCAATCTCTTCTACCTGAGACATATTTACCTTTCCAACCTTTGTTTTTTTTGGATTGCTCGAGCCTTTTTCTATCCCTGCGGCTTTTTTAAGAAGAACAGCTGCTGGCGGACTTTTAAGCTCAAATGTAAACCTTTTATCATCAAAGACAGAGATCACAACGGGGATTATGAGTCCTTCTTCCATCCTCGATGTTTTCTCATTAAACGCCTTACAGAATTCCATAATGTTTATCCCTGCCTGGCCTAATACAGGACCAATTGGTGGCGCTGGATTTGCCTTTCCCGCCGGTACCTGAAGCTTTATTTTCTTTACAATCTTTGCCATTTTATAACCTTTCTACTTGATAAAACTCAAGTTCCAATGGAGTTGCCCTACCAAGGATATTCACCATTATATGAAGCCTCTCCCTTTTTAAATCAACATCCCTGATTACACCCATAAAATTTGTAAACGGACCATCTATTACCCTGACACTTTCATTTACCTGAAGGACAACCTTTGGTTTAATCTTTCCACTACCCTCCTTTATCCTTGAAAATAGTTCATCTACTTCTTCTTTTTCTAATGGGGAAGGTTTTAAACCTGTCCCAATAAAACCAAATACTCCTGGAGTATGCCTTATTATATGCCAGGTTTCATCGTTCATCTCCATCTCAATAAGAAGATACCCCGGAAAGAACTTACGTGTTATAATCCTTTTCTTTCCGCCCCTTATTTCTGAAACCTCTTCTGTTGGAATGAATATTTGGGAGACTTCGTCTTCTTTTCCTGTTGCCTTGAGCCTACTTAAAATATTTGCCCGGACACTATTTTCTTGACCAGAATATGTATGGATAATATACCACCCCATTATCTTATTAAAAACATCATTATTGTAAGGGAGATGTAATCAACAATTGCAAGGTATATGCTGAATATGATAACAGAAATTAAAACTGCAATTGTTGAGCCAACAATTGCTTTTTTTGTTGGCCAAGAGACATTTCCTCTTTCTGGATTTGCCTCAGTCCAAACTTCTTTTACAAAATCCTTTGACTTCGTATACCAAAATCTTGCTTTTTCCTTTATTATTTCCAATTTTAAATATTACCCAGGCCTGGCAGGATTTGAACCCGCAACATCCGGTTTTGGAGACCGACGCTCTAGCCAATTGGAGCTACAGGCCTTTATTTTGTCTCTTTATGTAAGGTATGTGTCCGACAAACCTTACAATACTTTCTAAGCTCAAGCTTTTCAGTATGAGTTTTTCTATTCTTCGTTGTTGTATAATTTCTCTCCTTACAATCAAAACATGCAAGGGTAATAATTTGTCTTCCCTTCTTTTTCATTAAAAATAGTTTACTTTTAGAGCCTATATTTTGTCAACATCGATTTTCATCCTCTCCAATATCCCAAGGAGTCCTTCTTGAGTGTAATATTCAATCTCTATTGTGCCTTTATCAATAGTTCCCTTTATTTTCACATTTGTCCCTAATTGCCTCATTATACAATCAGAAATCGCAGAAAGGGTAAAATTTGTTTCACGTGAAACATTTCCTGCCCTTTTCTCTGCCTTCCTTACAGAAAGATTTTTTTGGACTATTTCATTGTAAAAATTAATTCTTTGTTTTTCATCCTTTATTGAAAGTATTGTCCTTCCATGCCCCGGTGTAATCTTTCCTTCTACTATTCCTTGCTGAATGTGCGGAGGGAGGCTAAGTAACCTTATTGTATTTGAAATACTAGACCTCTCCTTTCCAATCGCCTTGCCTAGCTCTTCTTGTGTCATACCAAACTCATTTAAAAGCCTTTTGTACCCTTTTGCAGTCTCAATAGAATTTAAATCCTCCCTCTGTAGGTTTTCAATAAGGGCAATCTGTATACACTCTTTATCAGATACATCCTTTGCGACTGCAGGGACCGTAGAAAGTCCAGCCTTAACTGCTGCCCTAAACCTTCTTTCTCCTGCGATTATCTCATAGAAAAAATCCTTTGGTCGGACAATGATTGGCTGTAAAACCCCCTTTTCTTTTATGGATAAAGTAAGTTCATCCTCTTTTTCCCTAACAAAACTTTCCCTTGGCTGATGTTTACCTGGTATTATCCTTTCTACATCGATCTCAATGAAACTTTCTTCTGCTATTATTGCAGAAAAACCTTTTCCCAATGCCTTTTTCATAGTATCTTTACCCTTTTTCCTATAACCTCAAGCCTTCCTTCTGCATAGAGTTTGACTGCTAGAGGATAGATCTTATGCTCTTCTTTTAGAATCCTTTCGCTTAATGTCTCTTCTGTATCATCGTCAAGAACAGGAACAGGCTTTTGTAAAATAATTGGTCCAGTATCACAGCCATAATCTACAAAATGAACCGTTGCCCCTGTTATCTTTACACCATATTCCAACGCCTGTCTTTGTCCATGAAGCCCTGGAAATGCTGGAAGTAGGCTTGGATGGATGTTCATAATTCTATTTTTATACTCATCAACGAAATACGGACTAATTATTCTCATAAATCCTGCAAGCAAGACAAGCTCAACATCTCTTTTCTTAAGTTCATAAACTATAAGCTTATCATAATCTTTTCTTGAAAGACCTCTTGGATCAAGAAAAAAAGCACAAATATTATGCTCTCTTGCTTTAACAAGACCTTTTGCATCCTCTTTGTCGGATATTACGCAGGCAATCTCCGCAGGGATATTTCCTCTTTCTATTTTTTCTATTATTACAAGCATATTTGATCCCCTTCCGGAGATCAGGATCCCAAGTTTAAGCATCTAATGATTCTTTCTGAAGTTCTTTCCTTATTTTGTGCCTTTCAGAAATAGCCCTCATCTTTCCTAGGGCCGCCATCGTTGCTTTGACTACATTGATACAGTTATTGCTCCCTGAGGATTTACAAACAGCATCTTTTATACCAGCTGCAGCAAGGACAGCACGAACAGGACCTCCTGCAATAATCCCTGTTCCAGAGGATGCCGGTTTAATGATGATCCTACTTGCACAGAATCTTGCAGTTAAAGGGTATAAAACTGTTGAACCAGAAATAGGAACTTCTTCAAGGTGTTTTTTTGCATACTCAATTGCCTTTGTCATTGCTTGCGGAACCTCGGCTGCCTTTGACATCCCTATCCCAACTTTACCATTTCTATCTCCAACAACAACTAATGCTGAAAATCCAAGTTTCTTCCCACCCTTTACAACCTTTGTCACCCTATTTATATAAAGGACTTTTTCGAAAAAAGGAAGATTTTCTTCTGCTTCAATCTCTTCTATGAATCTATCTTCTATATAGTCTGCATCAACCATCTAAAACTCCAATCCCCCTTCTTTTGCAGATTCTGCTAATGCCTTTATTCTTCCAGAAAATGCATAACATCCTCTATCAAAGACAACCTTTTTAATTCCTTTTTCAAGGGCCCTTTCTGCAAGTATTTTTCCAACCTTTTTTGTTACTTCCTGCTTCGGATGTATAGAGCCATCTCTTATATCTTTTTCAATAGAAGAGCAGGCAGTAAGGGTTTTTCCCAAATCATCATTGATGATCTGGCTATAAATATACTTAAGACTCCTATGAACAGAAAGCCTTGGCCGTTCAGCTGTTCCATATATTTTTTTTCTTGCCCTTCGTTTTCTTTTTTTTCTTCTTTCAATCTTTTTTTCCATTATTTTACACCTGTTTTTCCAACCTTTCTTCTAACATACTCATTAGAATACCTTATCCCTTTTCCTTTGTAAGGCTCAACCGGTCTTACCCTTCTTATCTTTGCGGCTACTTCACCAACAAGTTCCTTATCAATTCCGGAAACCTTTATCTTTTCTTTCTCTGTTGATATAGTAATCCCTGCAGGTGGAGAGAAAAACACAGGATGCGAATATCCAACAAGGAGTTTAAGGGTAGTTCCCTCCATACTAGTTTTCCATCCAACACCATGGAGTACCAACTCCTTTTCGAACCCCTTTGTTGTGCCAATTACCATGTTGTTAATCAATGCCCGATAAAGACCATGGAGGGCTTTTACTTGTTTTGCTTCGGATAGCCTTTCTACTAATATTTTTCCATCCACAAGCTTCACAGAGACCCTTGGATCCTTTATCTTTTGTTTAAGCTCGCCCTTTTGCCCTTTTATTACAACAAGGCCATCCTCTATCTTACAAGAGACACCCTCTGGTAACAAAATCGGTTGTTTTCCTATTCTTGACATAGTAAAAATTATAAAGAATTCAGGTCCTATTTGTCAAATTTTGGTTTTAAAAGTGGAAATAAAATTACCTCCCTTATCGATGTTTGGTTTGTAAGAATCATAACGAGCCTGTCTATCCCAATGCCTAGGCCACCGGTTGGGGGCATTCCGTAGGATAATGCCTCGATGTAATCATAATCAATATTTCCATGTTTTTTAAAGTTTTCAAGTTGTAAATCTGGGTCTGTTAGCTCAGAGTATGCATTTCCTATCTCACAACCTGCAATGAATACCTCAAATCTTTCAGAAAAGTCAGGGTCTTTGCCCCTTTTTGCAAGGGGAGAGGTTCGAGACGGAAAGTCTAGAAGAAATACGGGCTGGATAAGCTCATTTTTTAGATATTCATCGACTAGCCAATTGAACGGGTTTTCTACATTTTTTGGCACATTTTTTTCTATAAATTTGTCTAGTTCATAAAGATTTCTACAAGATAAATAAGAAAGTAAGGAGAGTCTTTTCCAAGGAGGGGTTAGGTCTATCTCATAGTCACAATAAACAATTTTTGGACTTCCCAAAACAGAATTTGCAATATAAAAAATAAGCTCCTCAATGAGTTTCATACAATCATTGTAGTCAGCGTATGCCTGATACACCTCAAGCATTGTAAATTCTGGATTGTGCTGTGTTGATATACCCTCATTGCGAAAATTTTTCCCAATTTCATATATCCTATCAAAACCACCGACAACAAGCCTTTTTAAATATAACTCTGGTGCGACTCTTAAGTATAAGTCAAAATCTAAAGTATTGTGGTGGGTCAAAAATGGCTTTGCCTCCGCACCACCTGGAATTGCCTGCATCATTGGTGTTTCTACCTCAAGAAATCCTCTTTCATCAAGGAAGTTTCTTATTGCCTTAACTATCTTCGTCCTTTTTTCAAAAATCTCCTTTTTTTCTTCATTTACTAGTATGTCTAGATACCTTTTCCTATATCTTATTTCTACATTCTCTATTCCATACCACTCCTTTGGCATTGACTTCTTTGGGGAACACAGAAGCTGCCATTCAAAAATATTAATTGTTCTCTCACCCGTCTTCGTTATAAAAAGCCTTCCAGAAACAGAGATTATATCGCCAAGTTTAAGGTGGGTAAATTGAGTAAAATTATAAAGTTCATCCCTTTTTGCATATATTTGTATTTTTCCTGTTCCATCCCTTATATGGGCGAAGCAGGAACCGCCATGAGGCCTTATTAGAATAAGCCTTCCAAAAGTAGAAACTTTTCTTCCTTCCTCAAATTTTTCAAGGATTTCTTTGATATTCAACTTTTTTTGCAAAAAATCTCCCTATCTCACAAAAACCTACTACTGTAAATATTATTACATAAGGCTCAATGGGAATGCGGTATCTTGGGATGCAAACTATTGGCATTAGTGTAATAGTAAGATAAATGAACAATATCCAAAGGGGCATTGTTTCTTTCAATTTATCTTTACTTTTGATAAATCCAAAGAGTCCAAGTAATAATACTATTATCCAAATAGCTTTTAGGGCTATAACTACTAACGGATAATTCTCCAAAACCTTGATACTCCCTGGTACACCAAGCCATAATTTCGGTATCTTCTTAAGCCAAATCCATGCAACACCCAATGGATTTTCTTTGATATGCTGTAATGCTTCAAGGGTTAGCATTTTATTCTTTTCCTTTTGTGATAAACCCTTTATTCTATCTTTGTAAGGAAATGGCTCCTTGTATGCCAAATAATTGCCTTCCCAAGGGATATATGTCCCAATCCAAAAAGGATGCTCGTCACTAGATTGCTTTCCTGGGATAAATTCATTGAATATAATAAAATTGCGGATTACCCAAGGAGAAAGAAGAAGACAAACAACTAGAGAAAATATCGTCCAATTTAAAGCCGCCTTTTTCTTGTTGGAAAAAACAGCAAACATCCCAAGAAAAAGGAAAATTGGAAATGGAAGGCTAATTGTTCGCGTTAGACAACAAAGACCGAAAAAGAAACCCGATATAGCAAATAATATTTTTTTCTCTGTTTTTACAGCTTTAACAAGAAAAAAAACACTCAAGGACAGTAAAAATATATACCATACCTCTGTCAAAACAAAGCAAGTAGGTGCTACTAAATCAGGGTAAATAGCACTTACTAATCCAGAATAAAAAGCTATTTTTTCTGAGAAAAGGGTCCTTGCTATCAAATAAATTATAATACAAGTTAGGCTTCCAATCAATACTTGAAATAACTTAACGGCAAAAAGATTCTTTCCAAACGATAAAAATACACATCCAAGGAATAAAGGATATCCTATCTCTCGTCCTGCATAAGGATTGCCAAGGTTGTCAGAATAACCTTTACCTATCACTAGATTCCATGCAGGTATCACATATGACTCTGTATCCGGAGCATCTATATTTGGAAAAAGAAGGATAAGTAATAATCTGATAAGAAAACTTAAAAAAACCACAGTGGGGATACTCATCGAAATTTAGGTTTAATCATTCCTCAACATATAAATTTCATAGCCTTGTTAACCTTGGAATAACAACAATCCCCTCCTTTGTTACAAAGAATCTTTTTTTATCCTCTTTTTCATCATAACCTATAACTATATCAGAAGGGATGTAGGAAAATTTGTCTATTATTGTCTTTCTTATCTTTGCCCCTCTTCCAATTTCCACACCCTCCATTATAATTGATTCACTAATATCAGTCCAGCTATTTACCCTTACATTCGGAGAAATTATTGACCTTACAACTCTTCCTCCACTAATGATTGCACTAGGACATAGTAATGAATCCAACGCCTGACCGACCCTCGCTTCTGGTTCATTTGCAAATACTGTCTTTGCTGGTGGTCCCTGATGGTAGTATGTATGGATAGGCCATTCGTCGTCGTAAAGGTTAAATATAGGATCAACCGAGACAAGGTCCATATTTGCTTCATAATATGCATCGATTGTTCCGATGTCCCTCCAGTATAAAACTTCTTTTTTATTTTCATCAACAAATGGATATGCAAAGATCTTTGCTTTTCTTGATACAGTAAATGGAATAACATCTTTTCCAAAATCATGTTTGCTTTTAGTTTTTGCATCCTCACTAAGGATATCCTCGAGAAATTTTCTATTAAATAAGTATATCCCCATTGAACCGTAAAAGTGAAATAGCTCTTCAACATAGGACCTATTGGGTTTTTCGCAGAATGAAACGATTTTATTTTTTTCATCTGTTTCCATAATTCCATATAAATGGGCAGTTTCTATGGAAACAGGAACTGCACCAACCGTTACTTCTGCATTCTTTTTTATGTGGTATTCTATCATTTTCCCATAATCCATCTTATAGATGTGGTCACCTGCAAGTACGAGAACTAAGTCTGGATTTTCTTTGTCAATGAAATAGGTATTCTGGTAAATTGCATCTGCAGTTCCTTGATACCAATCATTTGATACCATCATTTGTGCAGGAAGGACATCAATAAATTCACCAATATCCCTATCAAAAAAGTCCCAGCCCATCCTTAAATGTCTCATTAAAGAATATGATTTATATTGGATAAGGACATAAATCTTCCTTAAGCCAGAGTTGAGGCAATTCGATAATGTAAAGTCAATGATTCTGTAAATACCACCAAATGGTACGGCTGGCTTTGCCCTATCCCTTGTTAGAGGATGAAGCCTCTCTCCCTTTCCACCTGCCATAACAAATGTAAGAACTTTTTTATGAGTCTTAATCATCTCCACCAATCAAGGTTTATTTCGGGGAATAAGACATTTTTCTTTTTCCTATCCCCAAGGAATATCCAGTCAGTCTCATCCAATATCTCTTTATTATTATACTTCTTTGCCATATTATAAAGTCTATTAAATGCTTCATAATGATCGCAGACCCTATTCTCTGCATAGTCTCTAGCACTCCAGGTTGAAATAAGGAATTGCCAATCTGAACTTTCCAAGAGAAGTACCTCACGGGATGCCTGTTTTATTATGTCTTGCAGCTTGGTATCTTGGTTTTCTATTTTTACTAGTTCTTCAAGTTTATCTTCTGCATCATAGATCAACTTCCATGTCCATTCTGTCCATTCATTCAGCCATATCCAGTGAAACCCACCTTCCCCCCATGAACCCTCTGGAAGTTTAATAATTGTATTTCCTGGATATTCTTCCAAATATTCCCCACAGGTTTTAAGGGAAATCTCTGGATCCTGAGATGCCCATTTTATAACATAGTATAGAAACCTTGTCCCTTCAAACCACCAATGTCCAAACAACTCAGTGTCATAAGGGGAGCAGACAATACAGGGTTTTCTTTCTTTTTTATATTCCTCGTCAATAATAGTTTTGACAAGCCACTTAAAATGCCCTGCATTTTCCCTTATTCTTTCTTCTATTTTCTCTGGTTCATAGATCTTTTTTGAACCAAGATCCGACTTTGCCGATGTAACACTCCAATACCTTAAGCCACCTGGAAAATGCTTCTTATGAAAGTCCAAGTAGCACCTATCCCCAGGATAGCCATGTTCACCGCTCCATACTTGAAGGGCTGTCTTTGGATCTCTCGTAAAGCAAGCAACATTGCTTTCAAGAAAATAAGATTGATATGGGCTTCTATTTATCTCATCTTGTACTTTATAACCTTTTTCAAAATGCATCCACAGCTCCTTTAATGCAGGAAACCTATCCGCATAAACACCTATTGTTTTTCCACCTTTTAGAAGAGGAGTATCTATGATAAAATATTTAATGTTATTTTCTTCTAAGAAATACTCAATGCCTTTTCTTTCGAATTTTTTTTCAGAAATTGGTGATTTCCATTCGTAGCCTGGCCTATATGCACACTCCGGGAGCCATATTCCATCTGGTTCCCTTCCAAAATGTTTTTTGTACGAAGAAACACCTAGTTTTATCTGAGCAGAAACTGCGCTATCTCGTCCTATAAGTGGAAGATAAGCATGTGTTCCCGCAGATGTAATTATCTCTATATGGCCTCTATCTTGAAATTCCCTAAATTTTCCAATTATATCACAGTTATACTCATCAAAATCTTTTAATATCCGCTCATAGAATACCCCCCATATACAAGAAAGTCTTGCAAGGCTATTTTCTCCTATTTTTTCAAAATATGCTTTATCATCTATACTTGCCTTAATCTTTTGCGAGAGATAATTTTTAAAACCTTCTTTAAACTCTTCTGACAAAAGCTGTTCTGCAAGGACTGGTGTTATTCCAATCGTAATCTTTGGAGATATTCCTTCGTCTACAAGGTCTTTTATTGTTCTTAAAATTGGAATATAGCTTTCAGCTGATGCCTCAAATACCCAGTCCATTCCATGTGGCCATACCCCATGACCGATAACATAGGGAAGATGTGAATGTAAAACGAATGTAAAACAACCTTTCATCAAAAATTATAATATATATTACTTTCCTATCTTTTGTCAATCAAAGTAATTTTAATACAGAACTTCCCCATCTTATAAAATTTACATAAAAAAACAAAAAATAGAAA
>DNCM01000046.1 GCA_003498085.1 bacterium | reverse complement strand
TAGAAAGCCTTTGTTTTTCCTTACCAAGGATGCGCTCTAACCTACTGAGCTATGTGGGCTTCTTCCCCCTTCATAATTTAGCATTCACGATAAAAAATGTCAATATTTATAAATGGGTATAGACATACTTGCCGCTCTAAGAGAGGAAAAATTACAAAAGGACCTATACTTTTTATATCATATACCAACTGCGTTTTATTCTTCCAATTCAATCTGGGTAGAGTCTTCTAAGATAATCTGTGGCTTTCCTTTATATTCCTCAATTTTTCCTTTGATTCTTACTGTTTTGTACAAATAGTATTTTTCTGGTAAGCTTACAAATCTGTGTTGGTTTTGGCTAAATATTACCGCTGTAAAACACTGATTTGGATATGGCTTTTCAAAATTTAAAAATATTACATCTTTCTTTGAGCGATGAGTATCAACAACTTTTCCCTCAACAATTACCTCTTTTCCTAAATAATTCTTTGCACGGCATACATGGATAATTTTTAAACCGGTTAATTCCCGTGTTAACTTTTCCCATCCAAATTTATCTTTGACCTCTACCCTACCCCATTTACACCCAATTTTATTTTCACGGGCTATTCTTTCTGCTTCTATGATTTCTTCTTTATACTTAATATCTTCGGGTGAAAAACGTGCAATTGCCAATCCTTCTCTAACCAATTCTAAACTTATATTTTTATCATCGATAAATACATACCTTAAATACCTGCACCATTGGTCTTTGTCTTTTTTTCCCTTCTCTGGTCTTATCTTTTTATTTAAAATAAGCTCTTCTAGTCTATCCTTTGCAGCCTGATAACATGGATAACCCCTTTCATCAGCATCTATACCTAGGATCCTCACAGAATAACCTCCCTCTATCAAAAAGGTATCACCATCAATAACTTTTGTGACCAATTTTGAGGCACCGTCTGGAAGGGGAGGAATATTCTTACAATTTTCAATCTGTGTTTTCTTTACAACCTTTGGTTTTTTCTTGCTTCCTAAGTGAATTGTTCTTACAGCAATTAAAGCAATGATAACAATAATTACAATGAATATTTTATTATTTTTCATAATTTATCCAAAGAGCTAGCTTTTTAGTCTGCCTGTTCTGTCTGTTTTTTCAATCTTTGGGTAATCCCATCCCAGTGATAACCCTTCCAATAGTACTTTTTACAGGATGAGCAGAGAAAAAATTCGTCATATCTTAAAAAAACAATCTGGGGGACATTTCCCTTTACTTCTTCTTTTTCTATTGAATTTAAAATCCCATTACAGACAGGACACCTTTTCCAGATGTCTTTTATATCCAATGAAAACCTTTTTATCACCTGAACAAGTTGCTCATCGATATCTGTTGAGAGGATAAAAAGGGATGGAACTATGAATCTCTTTGCAAGTGCCCTATCCCTTGTAAGGAGGATCCTTCCTTCATCCTTTGCTATTTCAATTATCTTCTCATCAGAGACCCTTGTTGGATACTTTGCATCATAGCCCATGATACGCAACCACCTCGCAAGCTTTCCAAGCATATCATCGAGGATGAATTTCATCTCAACTTGTTCGATAGATATTAATTAATAGATTTTCATAAAAAGCTTTTGTGTATTTGTGCCTTTATTTCTTAACCTGGCTTCTTTTGTGCCATTCATATAAAATTGGGCTTGCAACACAGTCGGATGAGTATGTCCCGATTATTACTCCAACAACAAGGACAAGTGCAAACTTAGAAACCTCTCCACCTGCAAATATCAACAGTGCAGAGCAGACAAATAAGGTAGTTAAGGATGTAATGATCGTCCTTGGAAGGACTTGATTAATACTTTTGTTTACTATTATATAATAATCCTCACGACGAAGAAGTTTAAGGTTCTCTCTTATCCTATCGAAGACAACAATCGTATCATTTATCGAATAACCAACAACCGTCAAAAATGCAGCGATTGTCGGGACATTGAACTCGCATCCTGTAAGGGAATATATCCCCAATACAAAAGTTATATCGTGGATTAAAGCAATGACTGCAGAGATGCCAAATCTAAACTCAAACCTTATTGCAATATAAATAAGCATTGCAATTATTGCGATAATAACTGCTTTTATGGCAAGGGATACAAGGTCTCTGCTTACAGAAGGACCGATATACTCAGAGGAGTATTCAAAATCACCAATAGTTTCTATAATTTCCCTTATTTTTAAAGACACATCTTCTTGAACACCCTTTGCTTTGACTATAAGCTCTTTTTTCTCTCCACCAAAATATTGGATAGAAGCCCTAATTTTAGAAGCTTCAATTTTTTTTCTTATACTATTTATATCTGCTTCATTTAGTTGTTTTTCAAACTTAAGGTGGAGCATTGTTCCCCCCATAAAGTCGATTCCAAAATTGTCTTTTCCTTTAAGAATAAAGGAGATAAGCCCAAACCCTGTCAATATCCCAGAGAATATGAAAAAAAACTTTCTAAATCTTAAAAAATCAATCATGCCGAAATTATATAATTTTCCTTAAAAAATTAGCAAGTTTCTTTTTGAAACTGCTGTACAAGCGTCCTTCAAAAAGCTTATTTTCTAATGTCGTTTATATCTGAATTATCTCCAAATATTTGGGATATTTATCCTTTATCTCCAAGAGACCAAGCAACATTGCCTCAAGGATAGAAGATGCGGTAGACAGAGGTTCATCAAGAATTTTTACCTCAAGGTAGCCTTCTTCTTTTATAACATCAAGCCTCATATTAAGATGTTTAGAAAGTCCAAGGAGGGTTGTCTGAAGAATTGCAGATACTCCCGCACAAACAATATCTTCTCCCTTTTTTTTATAGCCAGAATGGCCTTTTGCTCTAAAAAAAACGATCCTTCCCCTTTTGTCCCTTTTTATCTCCATACTAATCATAAAAAGATTATACTAGACATTTGTTATTTTTTAAAGATACACTTAATCTATGCCAGAAGCACCAGAAATCGAAACTCTAAGAAAAGAAATTGAAGAATATGGTTTCCTTGGAAAAAAGATAATCGATATCTCTGTTTCTGATAGAAGGTCAATAAATATCGAGAAAAATAAATTTAGGGAAGCTATTATTGGAACATGTATTCTCTCAACAGAAAGAAAAGGGAAAAACCTTATACTTAATCTGTCCAATGGTAGTTCCCTATTTATTCACCTTAAGTTATTTGGAAGGATACTTGCAACAAAAGAAAAGATCTTATCATCCCAACTTACTTTTTCCTTTGATAATGGCTATTTTCTCTGTTTTTCCCAGCTTGCATTTGGTGCAGGTGCACATCTTTTATCAGAAGAAGAAAGGCAAAAAAGGCTTAGTGAATTGGGTCTTGATGCGTTGAGTATTAATATCGCTGATTTCAAAACCATCCTTCCCAAAAGAGGAAAAATTAAAACTGTCCTTATGGATCAAAAAACTATTTCTGGAATTGGAAATACCTATTCTGATGAGATATTATTTTTAGCAAAAATAAGTCCAGAAAGGCAAGTTTTAAGTCTAAATGACGAAGAAATTTCTGCAATCTATAAATCCATTGGATATGTTTTAAACGATGCAATAAAAAATGGTGGAGTGACATTAGATGATTTTGTCCGCCTAGATGGCTTAAAAGGAGGTTTTGTATGTAAGATTCATAATCGTGAAGGAGAAAATTGCCTTGCCTGTAGGACAATTATCAAGAAGATAAAACTAGGTGGAAGGAGAACATTCTTCTGTCCAAACTGTCAGGTTTAATGCTATTCATTAAATTTTTGGGATTATTACTTGTCGTTACTTTTGCCTCTTACATTTTAAGCCTTGGTGCCGAAGGATATACTAAAAAATATGGAGCAAACCTTGTTGGTTCAATATTTCTTGCCCTAATTGGAACATTGCCCGAATATATGTTCGTCATTTGGGCATCTCTTAAGGGAAACTATGGCGTTGCTATTGGCTCAACCATTGGTGCTTGTACATTGCTCATTACATTAGGCTATGGGTCTGTCATCCTATTTGCAACAACAAGGGTATCTAAAAAACCAGTTCATGTAATTTCCCTTTCGCATCAGACACGTATAGATGCTATTTATTTGAGTATAACAGCTATCATTGCTCTATTCCTTGTCTGGGAAGGAGGGAGTCTTGACCTTAAGGATGGAATAATCCTTGTTGCTATTTTTGTTGCCTATGTTATCCAGACAACACTTCATTCATTTGCAAGTTTTAAACCAGAAAAAGAAAATATAAGTCTAAAGAAGGGCTCTTTGCTTTTGATAACTGGAGGTGCAATTGTATTCTTCGCCTCACACCCATTTGTTGATACTATGATCGAGGTTTCCCATAAGCTTGGGATAAACCCTGTTACAATTGCCATTCTTATTGGTCCTATTGCATCAGAAATACCTGAAAAGCTTACAGCATATATTACAGTTATTAGAAATGGTGCATTGGCAGAAATCTCTGTTTGCAATTTTATCGGGACAAAGGTAAATCATAATAGCCTTCTTATTGGAACATTAGCAATCATTGGGTTTTTAAAAGGTGATTCTCCGGTTACTGGAATGCTTTCTATTCCATTTTTGATGATGACTATCTTAACTTTATTTGCCACACTCAATATTCTAACAGGGCGCCTTACAAAATTACAGGGTATAATCTTTACTTTGTTTTATTTCTTGGTTATCTTTATAGCGTTTAAGGGATTATAAATTTCTGCTGAGACATATTCTAGGGAATAATTTATCTTTGGAATTTTCTTTACATAAACATTTACCTCTTGCCCAAATTTGGAAGAAAGATTATCTTTTATTTTCCTTGCAAGTGTTTCAATAAGCAAGCAAGACCCTTTATTTATCCTTTCTACCTCTTTTATAACCTCAAGATAATCAATGGTTTTTTCCAAGCTGTCCTCTTTTGGAAAATCTCCAATAAGTTCAATATCGAATATGAATTCCTGCCCTTCTTTTTTCTCTTTTTCTTCTATCCCATGATAACCCCAGAGTTTAAGCCCTTTTATAACGAGCTTTTCCATTTTATTATTCTATTAACAGCCTCATCTATCTTTTCATCGCTATTTGTTACTGAAAATCTCACAAATTCCTCTCCATATTTTCCAAAGCTTACTCCAGGAGTACATACAACGCCTGTCTCTTGTAAAAGGTGTTCAGAGAAATCAGAGGATTTGCCTTCGATTTTCATCCAAATGTAAAAGCTTGCTTTCGGCTTTTGAACATTAAATCCTGCCTTTGAAAGGCCACGAACCAAAACATCCATTCTTTTTTTATAAATTGCCCTCATCTCCTCAATACAAATTTGACTTCCTGTTAATGCAGAAATTGCTGCATACTGGACTGCGCCAAATATTCCAGAATCTACATTTGTCTTATACTCTAAGAGTGCCTTTATAATATCTTTATTTCCAACACAAAAACCTATTCTCCATCCTGTCATATTGAATGTTTTTGATAGTGAATGAAACTCAAGGCAGAAATCAATTGCCCCAGGTATTTGAAGAATACTTGGAGGCGCTTCTTCAAAATAAACTTCAGAATATGCCATGTCAAAAAGGATAATAATATCATTCTCTTTTGCCCATAAAACCAATTTTTCTAAAAATTCTATATCGCAGGCTGCACCAGTTGGGTTGTTTGGGTAGTTTATAAACATAGCCTTTACCCCTTTTGTATCAATCTCAGAAAGATTAGGTAAGAAATTATTTTCCGGAAGAAGGGGTACTATTCTTGGAACTCCATGCCCGAGAATCGTCGCAGAGAAATATACAGGATATCCTGGATCTGGTACAAGGACAACATCACCTGGATTTATTATAGAAGGGACAATATGAAAGATGCCATCCTTTGAACCAACGAGGGGTAATATTTCAGAATTTGGTTCTAAAGAAACACCAAATCTGTTTTTATACCAAGAAGAAATTGCAAGCCTTAATTCCAAATAGCCGTTATAAGGGGGATATCTATGGATCTTTGGGTCATTCAATGCCTCTTTTAATGCAGAAATGATATGTGTTGGGGTCGGTAAGTCAGGATCGCCTATTCCAAGGTCAATTACTTCTCTTTTTTCAACTCCTTCTTTTAGCCTATCGATCTTTGCAAAAGGGTACTCTGGAAGGCTTTTTAATTTCTCCGAACGTCTATCCATAAGGTATTTTATTTTACCATAATTTTATCCCGAAAGGAAAGTATTTAGCTATTGAAACTTACCCATATCTTTTTGGCTAAATTTGAATTTTTTGGTAAAAAAGGCCCTTTTTGGTTAA
>DNCM01000102.1 GCA_003498085.1 bacterium | reverse complement strand
TTGCTGATGGACTGAGGGATATATTTGACCCAAGGGCACATTTCTGACTTTATTTGTAACCATTCAGCTATTGGTTTCTAGCTATTAGCTTTAAAATTAGTAGAATGCTACAAGGACTTATAAAATGAATTAAAGAAGATTTAAAACCAAAAGCTAATAGCTAATGACTAAAGGCTGAATAGTTACGTATTATTTAAGTATCGTGATAATCCCTGTTTATTGGATAAGATAGAAAATCTAGGCAGGACTTACTTCTACAGCCTTATAGGTAGGTTTACAGAAAATTTTTAATTTCTTGGATTGGTATTCTTGACGGACCTTATGAGAAAATTTACTAACTACTTCT
Organism: bacterium; assembly: GCA_003498085.1. Taxonomy (GTDB): domain Bacteria; phylum UBA9089; class UBA9088; order UBA9088; family UBA9088; genus UBA9088. Next base: position 7,459 of record DNCM01000102.1, on the reverse strand, counting down.
TCACCCTATCTATGTATTTCCTAGATTGCGTATCGACTTTTATTATATCCCCCTCTTTTATAAATTGTGGGACAAGGATCTCCATCCCATTCTCAAGGATTGCCTCCTTAAATGGAGCACCAGACGAGCCCTCTTTTATGCCACTTGCACAGGATGTAACCTTAATCTCTATTATCCTTGGAAATTCAATGTTTACAGGTCTTCCATCATAAAACTCAACTATTATCCCTGACCCTTCCTTAAGGTAAGATGCAGAGTCTCCAACGATGCTTGTTGGAACTGGAAACTGCTCATATGTTTCTTTATTCATGAAGTAATAGTTTGCTCCATCGTTGTAAATATATTCCATTGAATACCTCTCAAGTGTTACATCATCAACCATATCATTCCCATGGAATGTTAAAGCTGTGATTGCCTGATTTTCTATATTTTGAACCTTAAGATGAACAATCCTTCCTGCCTTTGCGGCACCACCAAATTCAAGACCTAAAACCTTGTAAATCTTTCCTCCTACCTGAATAACCCTTCCTTCCCTTGCTTCCTCTGCCTTAATCATCTTTTCACCTCCTCAAAAATAATACTATATTTTATCTCAAGAGTACTATTGGCATCAAGCTTGTTTACTGCCATTATGACGATACCCTGTTGGATAATATCAAAACAGACCTCTGACTGGGAGACTGTATACAGTGGCATAATCCACCATGTAATCTTTTTGTCGGATGAAATGATAATTTTTATTCTACCATCAGAAATAACGATCTTCCTTCCTATTTTTTCTCCTTCTATTTCTGAAAAGCAAGAAAAAGAAAATTCGGTTCCTAAAACCGCCTCCTCTTCTACTCTAATTTTATAAAAGACATTAAAACCGGTTTTATCCCTTGGGACATCAATCGTTTTTTTAATACTAATAAGAGATGTTTTATTTGAAAGGGTTATTTCTTTATCTTTAATAGAAAACTCATAGGGCTCATCAAAAAGAAATTTCTTAAATGGAAGCCTTCCTTCCTTTAAATCAATAAAATTTGCACCTGGCAGTAAAAGGTGGTCTAATAATGTGCAGTGTGTATATTGGTCATATAAAAGATAGTTCCTTGCATTATCTGGTGCTTCTTTTTTTATATCGTGTATGCTTGAGGTATCTGTAGTTTCAGGAACTGGACAAGGTCTTAAGTCCTCATGGTATGGTTCATACCTCCTTGATAAGATATCTGTGATATTTAAATTTAAACTAATGATATCGATCTCAGAGATACATCCGCCCTTACTTGGTTCTACAATCATATTAAGTTTATCAGTTGAAATATAAATTTCATCTTCTAAATCATTATTGATATCCCCTTGATGAAAAAATGACTTTTTCTTTGCAGTCTTCTCTGCCAAAATAAGGTTTGAATAGATAGATGCCCTAAGATGCGGGAGATACAGACCACCAAATATTCCATGCCAATAGGGACAATTTGTCTGTGCTTTGTAAAGATACTTTTTTGCCTCTTTATTTTCTCTTACAAGATTACTTGTCCACATCATTCTTTTGTGCATGTGATTCGCTTCTTCATATTTTACAAGGAAATTCCTAAAATATCCTCCCTTTAAAAATAGCCTGTAAGCATCATAAAGCCCCATATTTTTAAGCTCGTCAGTTGCCCATTTAAATTTCTTTTGTACATTTGTTGGTAAGGCCCATTCCATCATCTCTTCATATGATGCACACGGAAGATAGACCTTTTCTGTTGGAGAATGCATAGAAAAATACTCGCTAAATGTTATTGTTTCAAGCCAATCGCTATTTTCATCAAGGAGTCTAAAAAAATTCTCAAGCCAGCCTTCCTCGTATACCCATTTGTATGTCCCAGGCCAGAGGCCAAACTTTTCTCCATCATCTCCTATTGTCAATGCAATATCTCCTAAGTGTTCTTTATCCTTTAAATAATCTATTGTTTCATTGGGAAACTTGAACGGGATTAAATACCTTAGGTTTTTATCTATCGGAAAGATACCTAATATTTTTCCTTGCTCCTCTGTCAGGAAATAGCCGTGTAAGCTTTCTTTATCAAGTCCTGCCCATAAAAAATGGGTATCATCAACACTTGTATACTTCATTCCGGCTTGGCATACTATCCTTGGAATTCCAGGCTCCCATACCCTTTCTGGAAGCCAGAATCCAGACGGTCTAATGTCAAAATGGGATGTAAAAAATTCGTTCATCATCTCAAGCTGACCAATTGCATCGGCCTCTGGGATAATTGGAATTATTGGCTCATAAAACCCTCCTCCAAGTAGCTCTATCCTCCCTTCTTTAGAGAGGTTTTTTATCCTTTTTAGGAAAAAAGGCTTTTTTTCAAGAAGCCATTCAAGAAGGGATCCCGAGTAATGAAGATTTATTTTTATATTCGGGTGTTTTTCAAAAACATCCAAAAATGGTTTGTATGCTTTATTGTAAGCTTCTTCAAAAACCCAATCAAAATTTCCAATCGGCTGATTGTTGTGGATGCAAAGAATGAAATACATTTTAGTAGGGAGTAAATTTATTTCATGCTGACCAGTTTATGGCCTCCTTTTCCTTTGTTGGGATAGTAATAGATATAAAACCCATCTTCGGCCAAGATTCAACAATTATTCCATTCCTTTCAGTAGAAACAACGAATCTTATTTCATCTCCTAAATGTGCCTCGATTACCCTAAATGGAATACCAACTTCCAAAATTCTTCCAAAACAGACGCTATTAAGCCTTCCGATCTTTATAATGCTATCGACATTAAGAACCCTAAATACATCTCCATAGTTTTCAGGAAAAAATTTTATCCTATAAGCATTTGGAGATATTATATCAACAACAAAAACCTCTTCCTCTACTTTTGTTTTTGTAGAGATGGCAAGATAAAGATTATAGAAATCATATCCATACCTTATTGAGCTGATTATGGTTTGGGAAATATGCATTGTTCCACCAGGCTCCCAGACATCGTAAAATCCGCCAAATAGCCATTCATAGTAAGATGTAATTTTTCCATCGATTATTGGGGATATTAAGTGGACAGGTTCGATTTGCGGCTTTATAAATTTTGGCTTTGCTATTGGCTCATCAAGGTATGACGGCGGTATTTTATTTAGGATTTTATAGACATTTGCTAAATGTGTTCTAAAGAGGCTGTCGAAGACATCATCTTGGTCAGAGGAAAAGTCATCTCCATACCACCAAAACCAGTCACTCCCTTCTGCAATATAAATTTCCTCCCAAGCAGAAGTATTATCTGGGGCTGTTTTAATGAGAGTATCCCTTGCCCTCTTAAGATAATTCCATGCCTTATCTTTTTCTTCTTTTCCTATCCATATTTTAAAGCTATGGTCTATCCACGAACCTGGAATGATATGAGAAAGCTTATTACCTTCTTTTGTGATTTTGATAAATTCAGAGAATGTTACCATTTTTACATTGGGAATCTTTGGAATCCTTTCGTAAATTCCAGAAAGAAAACCATGACCATTATCTCTATAATACTCCCAAGGATTTTCGCCATCAAGGATTATACTCACAATATGCTCACCAGGAAGCCCTATAGTACAGTCTCTTATCTTTTCAATGCGTGCAACAAGATCAGAAACAGCGTCTTCTGGTTTATTTTTTGAATAAATAAAGCTTATAAGGTTAGATAAATTTTTGTCTCGGAAAAAGAGCTTTATTCCATTTATTTCATACATTTTGTAAATGTCTGAGCGAGAAAAAGAGTCAATAGAATTCAGCAAGATTTCCTCATCCGTTGCAGACCATTCTATTCCTTCATTCTTAAGTAGTGGGAATATTTCTTTAGATACTCCCCCTTCTGCTGGCCACATACCTTTTGGTTTTTTTCCAAAATTTTCCTCGTAAAAAGAAATTCCATTTCTTATTTGTTCCTTTGCATCACTTAAGAAATCAAAGCCAGATTGTTTTCCATCTAGAAGGATTGGTAATATCGGGTGATAGAAGGGGCTAGTTGATACTTCAATCTGTCCCTTATCTTGTAATTCTTTATATTTTGGGATTATCAATGAAATTATTTCTTTTTGTTTTTTAAGCAGTTTGTCCCTCTCGTTTTCTGTGAAACCTTCTCCTTTTTCAAATAACTTTTTTATAAATGGGTCTTTCCTTTCGGAAAAACCAAACCAGATCAGGTTATAAAGAACGATAAGGTCAAGAAAGTCTTTTTTTGTGAAATCAAAAGCTTTTTTCTCAAGTTCCCTTCCAGAAATAGATTCCCCCCTTTTTTTCAAAAGCTCATTAAACCTTGGATATGGATATACCATTGTTTCCCAATTGCACAGAAAGAAGTTTTGCAAGATAAAAATTTTGTCATCTAATGTTAAACTATCTATCGGCTTCTTACTTATTTCATAATGTAGATCTTTTATCACATTTTTGGAAATATCAAGGATTTGATATAAAAGGGATGGTGTAAGATTAAATGTTACTTTTGCATCTGGATAATCTTCAATGATATTTACCATATCCCAATATCCCTTTGTTGAATGTAGTCTTACCCATGGAAGGCGGTATGTATTTGTAAGTTTATCTTTGTATAATGGCTGGTGTAGATGCCATAAAAACGAAACATACAGCGTTTTCATATTAATCTATTTCTACTTCTCTTAGATGTTTCGCGGCATCTTCTGGTGGTGTTGGGTTTATGTAAAATCCTGTTCCCCATTCAAAGCCAGCAACCCTCGTAAGCTTCGGCATAATCTCTATATGCCAGTGGAAATCCTCATGTAGTGTTTGCCAATACCCTCTCCTTGCAAACCTATTTGGTGCTGTATGGATAACATAGTTGTACTGTGGATCGTTAAGACCTATCGCAAGTTTTTGGAATACTATCTTTAAAATCTCTGCCAGAAAATGGTTATTCTTTACAACACTTTCGCTGTGGAAGTCTATATCATGATTTTTCGGAAGGATCCAAACCTCAAATGGAAATCTTGATGCATAGGGACAGAATGCGACAAAACCATCGTTCTCATAGACTATTCTTTTCTCTAAAGAAAGTTCTTCATGCATAATGTCACAAAATATACACCTTTCCTTCATCTTGAAATAGCTTTCTGCTCCTTGAAGCTCTGCTTTTACAGTTATTGGTGTAACAGGTGTTGCAATAAGCTGGGTATGTGGGTGAAAGAGGGATGCGCCCGCCTCTTTTCCTTTATTTTTAAATACAAGGACATACCTCATCTGGACATCTTTGTGTAGGTCCTCGATTCTGTGTTGGATACAAGAAATAACATTCGTTATATCATGGATAGATTGATCTTTTATATTCCTATGATGGTCTGGTGTATCTATGATAACCTCGTGTGCACCATATCCAACCATCATATCATACATCATCCCAACCCCTCTTTTCGCCAATTTTTCATCTATGCCTAATGCAGGAAACTTGTTTGGGACAACCCTTGTTTTCCATCCTTGGGTGTTTGGAGGGGATTTATCATGTCTTATTGCGTAGATTTCGGGTGGAGTCATATGCTCATTACCGTAACAGAATGGACAAATCGCCTCATTTTTTTCTTCGGGAATCGTCTGAAAGGCACCGGGCCTTTTCCCCCTTTCTGATGCAATGATTACCCACCTTCCCAAAATTGGATCTTTTCTTAGTTCACTCATAAATCATCCCCCATTATATATATCGACAAAATTTTACTAATACTTAAGTAAAACTTCAATATCTTTTTTTATTTTAAATGATGAAATTGAAATATCTCCCATAAATCCTATGCCTTTAATAAGGATATTATCTTTTTTAAATAAAACTTTATTATCTGTATAAATCGCCCTTTTTTTCTCGTCCCAGATAAGACTTGATGTTGTAAGTATTCCATCCTTACAGGATGCAATAACATTTGAAAAAACAGAAATAGTTTTTTTCTCTTCATCAAGTATCCCGTTGTCTGCAAAAACTGTACAGGCTGTCTCTTCATTGTCAAACAATTCAAGCTTAATATCGGAAAGATAGGTTTTTTTATCCTTAAGTTCTATCTTGTTTGATGTAAGACGCCAAATTTTCTTTCCCTTATCCGATGATACAAGAACTACTTTGGATATCTCTGGAGAAGGGGGAGGGGTGTCCTTTTTTGCTTCTTTTTTTCCACAGGATACAAGGATAACTAAAAATATTAAGAGGAATTCAAATCTTTTCAACCTTAAATACACAGAAATCGCCACACATTGTACAAGAATCCTTATTTTTCAGACAATATTTCTTAAGCTTTTCCGGGTCAATGGAGAGGATCTCTTGGGTTTTCCAATCGAGGGCATTTCTTGCCTCCGCCATTTTTTTGTTTTTTAGGATGATATTTTCCTTCCCTAATGCAATATCTGCAGAAATCCCTGCGATCCTTGCAGAGATCACTCCTTCTTTTATTTCCTCTGGTGTTGGAAGACTAAGGTGTTCAGAAGGGGTCACATAGCATATGAAATCGGCTCCAGCCCATGCTGCTAATGATGCACCGATTGCAGATGTTATATGGTCATAGCCTGGTGCAATGTCACAGACAACTGGTCCAAGAAGGTAAAGCGGTGCATTTCTTGTTATTTTTTTTGCCAAACGAACATTTGCGGTTATATGGTTAAGGGGAAGGTGACCTGGGCCCTCAATAATTACCTGGACACCGTAAGAATGAGTGACATCCCTTAATTCTCCTAAAGTAATTAGCTCTTTTATCTGTGCACAATCTGTTGAATCGGCAAGACATCCTGGTCTTAAGGCATCCCCAAGGCTTAGGATAATACCATATTTTTTTGCAATTTTGATAATCTCATCAAAGTTCTCGTAGAAGGGATTTTCTTTTTTATTTTTTCTCATCCATCTATATATTATTGAACCGCCTCTACTTACAACAGGCATCGTCCTTTTTTCTATATCTTTTATAAACTCCTCTTTTATCCCGCAATGAACTGTCATGAAGTCTACCCCGTCTTGCGCCTGTTTCTCTATTATCTCAAGAATGAGGGATAAAGAAATATCACCTATATTTTTAACGGATGATGCAATTTGGTATATAGGGACAGTGCCAAAAGGGACCTTACATTCTGAAATGAGTGATCTTCTTATATTGTCAAGGTTTTCTCCTACTGATAGATCCATAATTGTATCGGCTCCTGCATCTTGGGCAGAATGAAGTTTCTTAAGCTCAAACTCAAGCGATGAAATAGAGGTAGATGCCCCAATATTTGCATTTATTTTCTTCAACAACCCTTCTCCAATGGCACAAGGTTTTTCTATTTTATGTTTTTTGTTCTTTGGGATGACAATTGTTCCAGAGGCTATTCCATTCCTTATAAATTCCTCGGAGACACCCTCGATTGTTGCAATTTCTTTTATCTCATCACTCATTGTAGACAAAACCTGTGTCATCTTTAAAATTATACATTCAAAGTCATTTTTGAAACAATTATAATTTTCCCGGAAAGGGCAGGTATAACCT
>DNCM01000090.1 GCA_003498085.1 bacterium | reverse complement strand
AAGCCAATAGCTGAATAGTTATTGAATATTTCTCATTGTGTTTTTACCCCAAATACGACGATGAACATATCCTTTGGTATGCACAATATAAACAGTTGTTATAACTTGGGGTAGGAGTAAATATCTTCCTCCTTATCCCATCTGCCGCAAGTTTTATTTTCTCCTCTGTTTTTTCAAGGTTTTTTGGGGTCAGCTTGTAGAACCCTTCAACCCCAGATTCAAGGAATATCAAAGAGACTTTGGGGATTTTGCCAAATATCCTATACCATGAAAGGCCATAGATTGCAAGCTGAAGGCTTTCGGATGCCCTTTTATCCGCCCTTTTTTTGTCTGAGACATCTGATGACTTAAAGTCAGAGATGACGACATCATCATCGATGATATCAACCCTGTCGAACCTTCCAATAAGCCTTATATCAGGAGAAAGCATAACTCTAAAATCATACTCAACATATGCTGGGATTATACCCTCTTTTTCTTCTTTCTCAAAGAACCTTGAGAGTATCTTTTTTCCTTCTTCCTTCATCCTCTCCTCATGCTCTAGGCTTATAAACCCTTCAGAAACCCAAGCATTTTCAAAGACATTTATCAGATCAGATATTGCCCTTTCTTTCCCTTCCTTTTTCCTTTTGAAATAGAATGAGATTGCATAATGCAATGCACTTCCATAAATCACAGACGGATGTTTTTGGATAAAACCTTTTAGGATATGGACATACCTATATTTTAATGGGCAGGTTATATAGTCGTCTATCTGATAGTGGGATAGGGTAATTAGTCCTTTCTCTTCTTTTTCTTCCGGTTCAAATAAGACATCCCTTATGTTCTCAATCTTATCCATAATATCCGCTGACTGTGGCTTCTCCTTTGGAATGTCCAATGCCTCGTATACAAACTGCGATACCTTCCAGGGTCTCTTTGTCCCATAGTCCCTTGCCGATGTAAGGTAGAGCTCATCCTCTGCCCTTGTCATCCCTACATAGAATAACCTCCTTTCCTCCTCTTGATGGAAGTCTCCCGATGGGAGTATATCTTTTATGATGGGCTCTGGAATCTCAAGAATATCTGGTCTGCCAATGGATGGAAACCTTCTCTGAACAAGCCCTGTCATAAAGACATACTTAAACTCAAGCCCCTTTGCCTTATGGACGGTAAGGATTCTAACGAGCTCCTCCTCTGGCTCAGGCTCAACAGAACCAGGATCATCTCCTGACTCAATGAGGAGGTCGAGGTGGGAAACAAGTTCAGGAACTTTGTTATATCTCAGTAAAGGCTGGATATTCTTTATTATCTCAAAAAATCTACTTATATTCAAAAGCCTCCTTTCGTTCTCGCGAGAAAGATTGCTTGTAAGTTCAGGGATATAGGAGGATGAAAGGAATTGGTAAAGGACCTCGCCAGGAGAAAGCCTTCTTGAAAGCTCAATAAACCTCATAACATCACCCTTTATCTTCTCTATAATCTCTAATGTCTCGGGTAAAAACTCGATCCCTTCCTCTGGTTTATGATTGTTAAATATCCACCATAATGACCTTTTTTTGTTCGAGCTCTCCACCATAAGTCTTGCTAGGTCATACTGATTCATTTGGTATATATCAGATTGTGCAAGGCAATAGAGACTCAGTGTATCGTCTGGGTTATTTATTACCCTTAAAAATGCAAGCAAAACCCTTACCTCTTCCTGGAAATAAAGCCCTGTATCGCCACTGAAGTACGATGGTATACCCAAGAGATTTAATGTCCTTTTAAATATCTCGGCATCAGAGTTTGCCCGCACAAGGATTGCAAAGGAATTCGGGCTTTCTCCTTTCTCTATCTTTTCCTTTATGATCCTGCATACACCATCTGCCTCCGATGTGCCTGAATCATATTGGATGAATATCGGTGCCTTTCCACCTTCATCCCTTCCTATAAGATGCTTGTCTATTCCCTCCTTATACTCGAGCCTATCTGGATTGTTATACTGTATAAGTCTATAGGATGAGTCAAGTATTGTCTGTGTTGAGCGATAGTTCTTTTTAAGGACAATTATCTTATAATCTGGAAAGCTCTTCTGAAAATTTAAAATATTCGATATTGCAGCACCCCTGAACTTGTAGATGCTCTGGTCATCGTCTGCAACAACCGTTATATTTTCCTCTGCAAGCATCTTAAGTATTTGAAACTGCGAATAATTCGTATCCTGAAACTCATCGACGAGGATATATCTATACCTTTCCTTGTACGATTTTAGGATATGTGGATTTTCCCGAAAAAGCTTAAGGACAAGGGTAATCTGGTCTCCGAAGTCGACAAAACCAGCCTTTCTCATAAGTTCATCGTATTTTTTATAGGAAAAGCTAAGCTCAATCTGCCTTTCTTTGTAGTCTCTCTCCTCATCTGTTCCTTCAGGAAGGTTTTCTACATAAGCCACATATTCTTCTGGTGTTATATCCTCATCCTTACACCTTTCAATGAGCTTTGCCAATGCCTGAAGGTATCTAGTTGGGTTCGTTAGGGGTCTATACCTTTTTATAGGAAGCTCGAATAAATTTTCCCTCAAGAATATTACCTGTTCGGCATTCGTTAGAACCTTAAAATCTGGTGGTAAGCCAATCTCTAATGCGTTATCCCTTAAGATTCTATCCCCAAATGAATGGAATGTTGATATTGTGTAATTTGTAAACCCATAGGGAACAAGCACATCAACCCTATTTTCCATCTCGTATGCCGCCTTTTCACTGAATGTTGTTGCAAGTATTTCCTCTGGTCTTACTTTTTCGCTGACGATGAACCAGGCAATCCTTTTGGTAATGACCATTGTTTTCCCAGTGCCTGCTCCAGCAATTATGAGTAGTGGCGGACCTTTATGACATACTGCCTCAAATTGTTCTTTGTTTAGTCCATCTAAAAGTTCAATAGGCATCTTGCCTCCTCCCTTGCCCATGCATCGGCAGAAAGGATATCATCGATATCAGGACTCTCTTTTACTTTATGGTCATCCATTATCTTTTTGACAACATTAAAGATCTCTTTAAATTTTAACTTTCCTTGTAGGAAATAGGAAACCGCAACTTCATCTGCCGCATTTAAAACTGCCGGCATTGTTCCACCTTTTTCTGCTGCGATATAGCCAAGCTTAATTGATGGAAATCTATCATGGTCTGGCGTAAAGAACGATAACTTTTCTATCTCTTTAAAATCAAGTTGTTTTATCAACCTTTTTCCCCTGTTTGGATATGTTAGGCTATACTCTATTGCAAGCTTCATGTCTGGATGCGACATCTGTGCCAAGACAGAGCCATCGGAGAACTCAACCATTGAATGGACGATAGATTCGGGATGGATAACAACATCGATATAGTCTACTGGGATATCGAACAAAAACGATGCCTCAATTATTTCGAGTGCCTTATTCATAAGTGTTGCAGAGTCAACGGTTATCCTTTTTCCCATTGGCCATGTAGGGTGGAAAAGTGCCTCTTCTGGACTTATGCCATCCATATTTTCCCTGTTTAAAAATGGACCACCAGATGCTGTAAGGATTATCCTTTTTGGTTTATTTTGTCCTTGTAGGCACTGGAATATCGCAGAGTGCTCGCTATCTACTGGGATAATTGAGCAATTCCTTTCTTTTGCCTCATTCTTTAGAATTTCACCGGCCATCACCATTGCTTCCTTCGATGCAAGACATATACCTTTGCCCGACTTTATTGCAGAAAGGGTTGGGATTAGGGAATTACTACCAGATATTGCAACGATTACTTTGTCTACCCTTTGAGCAGTGGATACCCCAATTATCCCATCCGTTCCACCAATGACCTCGCAGTCTATATCTTTTAGCTTTTCTTTAAGTTCTGGTAGTTTTTCTTGATTTCTAATCGCAACAATTTTAGGATGAAACCTTTTTGCCTGCTCCACAAGCTTTTCGACATTTTCTCCCCCTGTTATTCCAATAAGTTTAAACCCCAGAGCCTCGATTACCTCTAAGGACGATATACCGATTGAACCAGTTGAACCAAGAATAGAGATGTTCATTTTTCTATAGTACGGGCAAGACAGAGGACGAAAACATCTTTGCAGCCAGAATAAAGAAGGGTTTTACTTACCTCCTCTACTGTTGTTCCTGTTGTAAAAACATCGTCTATTAAAAGAATTGTTTTTCCTTTAACCATGTTCTTATCCCCCTTCCATAAAAATGTTTCAATAACATTTTTACACCTTTCATCATAAGAAAGCCCAACTTGGGATGGTGTATCAATAGCCTTTATTAAGCCCTTAAGAATTGGTATATTTCTCTTTTTGCTTATTACCTCAGAAAGGAGTTTTGTTTGGTTAAAACCTCTTTGACCCTCCTTTTTCTTATGAAGGGGGATATAGGCTATACAATCGAATTCCCAATTAAGCCCTTGTAGCAAATCATACATCAAAAGCCCAAGTTGATATGATAGTGCCTGCTTCTTCTCATATTTGAATATATGAATTACTTCCTTAAGATTTCCATTAAAAACCCCAAACATCCTTGCCTCTTTAAAATATCTCCTTCTTCTATGACACTCATAGCAAAAACCTCCATTTAAACTAGGCACTCCACACTTTTTGCAAATTGGGGGATTTATCCTTTCTATCTTTAAGATACATTGGGCGCAGATGTATTTCTCATCATATTCAAGTGGACTTTTACAAATCTTACAGTCTGCGGGAAGAAAAAAGTCAATGAGAAGAGAAAGAGCTTTCACTTCGTTTTTCTTAAATTGTTCTTTTTTATTCTGCACTTTGTAATATTTTATTGTAGTCTTATAGGTTTTGCAAAGAATTTGTAATCAAACAACCGTAACTTACCCATAAGTCTGTGGAGGTAAGTCTTGCCTAGGTTTTCTCATTGGCTCTTTATGGAATATAGTGGGTAATTACATTCAAAGCGACATAGGGTAAATATAGTGCAAATTGTAATATCAAGGCTTTAGCGAAAATAATGCGAAGTTAAATTTTCATTTTTTAGATAGGTTCCAAAATCTTCTTCCTTGCCTTATTTAGCCAATCTTTACCTAATTTGGTCTCTATTACCTTTTCTACCACTGCCCTATTAACTACATCGAGTTGCTCAAATATCTTTAATGCATCAATAGGTTTATTGCCCAATAAATGCTCTGTTATCTCACTAGCAATAATGAATTGATTGCAAAATTCAAGTGCATCTTCACATTCTATATCCTGCAAAATTTTCTTAAGAGTCTCTATTTCTTTAAATAATCCTTCAGAAAATAGATAAAAGAATAGATTAAAGACGATATCTGGAAATGCATCAGGTATTAGAGATTTACCTTCTTTTAGTCTATCTTTAATTATACCTATATTACTTTCTTGCAAGAGGAGAAGGATAATACCACACCATGCCTTAGCATCTCTTGGATCTATCTCTAATGCCTTATCG
>DNCM01000111.1 GCA_003498085.1 bacterium | reverse complement strand
AATGACTAAAGGCTGAATAATTGCTGTTTGGAAGTCATAACAAGTAAGTGCCACTATCTTTTTTCCTTCATCTTTCATCTTCTGAATCTCTGGAATAGTTTTCATTTTTTCTCCTCAAATATTACTTCCTCACAATCGCTCCATAAGGTTTCCAATTGATAAAAAGTCCTATACGGTTCTTCGAATACATTGATTATTACACTTCCATAATCCATCAATGTCCATCCCTTTGCATCTTCTATATGGAGTGGTTTTACATTCTTCTTAAGGCTTTCATAGATTGCCTCAACTATTGCCCTTGTTTGGACATCTGAACGCGATGTTAGGATAATAAAATAGTTAGAGATTGTAGTTTTTTTACTTATTTTTAGGACTTTTATATCCTCTGCTTTTTTAGAAATCGCAGACCAAACTGCTTTCCTTGCTATCTCTTTCGGATACATAAGTTATTCCATAAAGAAACTGTCCTTGGATGGAGAAGAGATCCTTTTTTTAAAACATAGCTTATCTTTTTTCCTGCTATAATCTTCAAACAAGCATCGAGATCTACTCTCGCAATATCTTCAAACTCTTTATCTGGCCAGGTTTCAAGAAAGTCCGCGATATAGATGAGCTTTCCATATAAAGACATGTTTTCTTTCCCAGTTGAATGGAATTTGACTGCATCCAATATCTCCTGATCATCTATATCAAACTCCTCTCTCAAGATAAGAGCACCAACAGGACCATGCCAAAGACCCTTTTCTTTTTTCTCAATTTCGTCTAATACTACCCCATATTTATCTATAAGCCTCTCCATCTCTTCCTTTGGAATATCTTTTGCAATGTCGTGAGAAAGGGCAGTAAGCCTTAATTTTTCACTATTGATTGGATAAGAATCTGATAGGATATCACATAATCTTGCTGTTTCTAAAGCATGTTTGAATCTTTCATCCGTCATCCTTAATTTTATTTTATTTTCTATATCCAAATTTTATGTCCCCTCTTCCCAGGCTGAAAGATAATGCTTTTGTTCATCTGTAAGCTCATCTATCTTTATTCCTAAAGATGAAAGTTTCAAAGATGCGACCTCTTTGTCTATCTCCTCAGGGACACTATAGACTTTTTTTTCCAGCTTCCCTTTATTTTTCACCAAAAACTCACAGGCAAGTGCCTGGTTTGCAAAGGACATATCCATAACACAAGGTGGATGGCCCTCTCCTGCAACAAGGTTTATAAGCCTGCCATCTCCAAGGAGGTTTATCTTTCTTCCATCCTTTAATTTATACTCCTCGACAAAATCACGAATTTTCCTTTTCGATATAGAAAGTTCATTGAGAGCGGGTATATCGACTTCAACATTAAAATGACCTGTATTTGCAACGATTGCCCCATCCTTCATTACCTCAAAGTGTTCCTTTCTTATCACTCTTATATCACCTGTAACAGTTATAAATAAATCACCTATTTTTCCTGCATCCATCATTGGCATCACAGAATAACCATCCATAACCGCCTCAAGTGCCTTCAATGGATCTACCTCTACAATGATCACATTTGCACCCATCCCTCTTGCCCTCATTGCAACACCCCTTCCGCACCATCCATATCCACACACAACAAGCCGTAAACCTGCAAGAAGAATGTTTGTGCTCCTTAAAATACCATCTATCGTTGATTGCCCAGTTCCATATCTATTATCAAAGAAATGCTTTGTCTGGGCATCGTTGACAGCAATTATTGGATAAAGCAAGACACCATCCTTCTCCATTGCTCTGAGCCTTATTACCCCTGTTGTTGTCTCCTCACTTCCTCCAATGACTGCCTTTGTCAAATCCCTTCTTTCTTTATGAATGGTCGAAACAAGGTCAGCACCATCATCCATCGTTATATGTGGAGAAAAATCAAGGACCTGGTTTATGTGCTTATAATAAGTCTCAGTATCTTCACCACATTTCGCAAATACAGGAATTCCTAAAGATACAAGATATGCAGCAATATCATCCTGGGTTGACAATGGATTTGAGGCACAAAGAAAAACCTCTGCCCCGCCTTCTTTTAGAGCTTTACATAAATTCGCAGTCTCCGATGTAACATGAAGACAGCATGCGATTTTTACACCTTTTAATGGTTTCTCTTTTGAAAACCTCTCTTTGATGATAGAAATAACAGGCATGTTATTCCCTGCCCATTCTGTTCTTAATCTTCCCTTTTCTTTTAATCCAATATCTTTTATATCATGATCAACTTGCATTTACATAAACAACTCCTTTTTATCTACTTTTTCCCAACTAAACTCTGGTTCCTCCCTTCCAAAATGCCCATACACTGCCGTCTTTCTGAATATTGGCCTTCTTAAATCAAGAAAGTCTATGATGCCTTTTGGAGAGAGGTCAAAATTTCTCTTAATTATCTCAACCAACTCTTCATTCGATTTTTTACTTTTTCCTTTAGTTGTAACCATAATGGCAATTGGCTCGGAAACTCCAATTGCATATGCCAATTGAACCTCGCAGCTCTCTGTAACTTCCCCTGCAACGATATTCTTTGCAAGGTATCTTGCCATGTACGAGGCAGATCTATCAACTTTTGTTGGGTCTTTACCTGAGAAACATCCACCACCATGCCTCCCCCAACCACCGTATGTATCAACTATTATCTTTCTCCCTGTAAGACCCGTATCTCCTTGTGGTCCCCCTATTACGAATCTCCCTGTTGGGTTTATAAAGAACTTCGTTTCTTTATCTAACATAGACTCGGGGATTATTTTTTTAATAACCTCATCCATAACAGCATCCCTAAGCTCAGAACATTCAATCTCTGGATCATGCTGACAGGCGATAATAACAGTCCTTACCCTTTTTGGCTTTCCATCGATATATTCTACTGTAACTTGGCTTTTTCCATCAGGCCTTACCCAATCCAAAATCTTGTGCTTTCTAACGTAGGAAAGTCTCTTTGTAAGCTTATGTGCCAATAAAATTGGCATTGGCATAAGCTCCGGCGTCTCATTCGTTGCATAGCCAAACATCATCCCTTGGTCACCTGCACCCCCAATATCTACCCCTTGTGCAATATCGCTTGATTGCTCCTGAATAGCTGTAATAACAGCACAGCTCTCGTAGTCAAACCCATATTCTGGGTCTATATAACCAACATCCCTCACTATATCTCTTACAACCTGAGTGATATTGACATAGCAAGATGTTGTTATCTCACCTGCAACAAATGCAAGTCCTGTTGTAATAAGACACTCACAGGCAACCCGACCATTTGGATCTTCTTTAATAATGGCATCCAGGACGCCATCAGATATCTGATCTGCAATCTTATCAGGATGACCCTCCGTAACAGACTCTGAGGTAAAAAGAAAATCTTCCATGCACACCTCCTTATGATTTTTTAAACATTTCTAGCTTTTGGAAAGAATTCCTGTCTTTAAGCATTCAACCTTTACCTTTGGAGCAATTTCAATGATTATACTGTTTTCCCTTACATCATCAACTTTTCCACAGATACCACCAATCGTTACAACCCTATCTCCTTTTTTTAGGCCCTCAATCATCTTTTTATGCCCCCTTTCTTTTTTTTGCTGGGGAAGAATTATAAGGAGATAAAATAAAAATATAATGATAATAAATGGAAACATCCCAAACAGAAATTCTAGGGTTTTTGTATCCATTTATATACTAGTAAGCCTTTTTCTCTGTCTATCCAGAAAATCCATCTTTTTTCCAAAATTCTTTAGGTATTCAGAAAATGGAAGATTTGGATTTTTACTACTCTCCTCTCTGCTCATTTGGGTCTTTATTATATCAATAGTTTCCTTGTCTTTTATCTCAGAGAGAACCGTAATACTTTCTCCTATCCCAAGAACAAGGACTCTATCCACTATTTCTACTATTTGAATATACTTTCCCGGAGAAATAGCCCTTGTTCCGATTATATTAATAAGTCCTGTTTCTTGTGGAAATCTTTTTTTCTTAAATATCCAAAGTATAAACCACATGATTATACCGAGAAAAACAAGGTATAAAATAACCTTAATGACGAGCCAAAATAGATTGATAGAAGAAGAAACTGTAAATGGGGATGTTTCCATTAAATGCCTACTATCCTTTCTTTTGGGTTCACAATGCTCGTAATCCTTACACCAAAATTTTCATCAACAACAACAACTCCGCCCTTCGCAATTAACCTTCCATTGACCAGTATATCAACTGGTTCGCCTACTAACTTGTCAAGCTCCATTATATAACCTGCTCCAATCTTTAAAAGCTCTCCAAGATTTCTATTTGTCCTTCCAAGCTCAACACTGATTTCAACAGGAACATCCATAAGAAGTTCCATATTAGGTGGGATCTCAGGTATGCCTACTGGAGCCTGGGCAAATTGAACAGGTTGGACTGGGATTACAGAAGGGATTTCCTTTTCCTCTATTGTTTCTACGATTGGCCTTGCTATATCTGTTGGAATGAGTTGGATGAGGTTTCCTTCAAATAGATCACCAACTTGAAGATTATAGTTTATCCGAACTAGTTGATCTTCCTTCAATATATCAAGACTCGTTTTTTCCTTTTCAAAATCAACAACCCTTATCATTGGAGGTTGTGATGAAAATACTGTTTTTCCCATCTTTGTCGATAAAAAGGAATTTGCTGCATCGATCATCTTTGCTAATGCATCTCCTAAAGCACCGAGATAGACTTCTGTAAGGTTCTCGGGAGTAAGAGTTCCATCTCCGCCTATTGCAAGGTCTGCTAGACTTGCACCATGCTCTTTTAAGAAAATCATATATGTCATTCCTTTTAGACCCTCTACATGTTCTGTCTCAACAACAATTGCATTTTTGGGAAGTTCGCTTTCAAGTTCATTGGGTGAAAGGGTTTTTACATCTGGATTTTCTATTTTAACCTGTTTGTTTAGAACTTGAGAAAGAGCCTCTGTTGCGGAAATCATCGTTGATTTATAGACTTCCCCAAGCTTTTCTTCTTCTTTTTCTGATATAAAAGCCTCCTTTCCAGGCCTAAGCTCGCCAAGAAGGGCGTCCACCTCTTCTTGAGTAATATGTGTTTCTTCAGGCATAAATATATTATAAAATAAAAATAAAATCTTGACAAGGGTTTTTTGACTTAATAAAATCTTAAGAAAGCCGAGGTGGCGGAATTGGTAGACGCAGCGGACTTAAAATCCGCTGGGGATTTCTCCGTGTCGGTTCGAGTCCGACCCCCGGCAGTTAGGAAAGAAACTAAGGATAACTATAAAGAATAAATGGAATGGAAAGAGCAGGGGTGAAAAGAGGACTCGAAGCCAGCCGAACGCCGACCTTATGGGAGGAGAAAGTGAGGCTGGCAGGGAACAAGAAATTTTGTTAGGTTCTGAAGGAGTGGAGCGACTGAAGAGCCTTAGAAAATTCGAAGTTCGAGTCCGACCCCCGGCAGTTAGAAGAGTTAAATGACGCGGGGTGGAGCAGTGGTAGCTTGCAAGGCTCATAACCTTGAGGTCGGCGGTTCAAATCCGCCCCCCGCAAAATTTTAATTATAAAAGTTGGGTTTGTGGGAGGATTTGAAGCCAACCGAAGGCTGGCCGGGAACGAGAGATTTTGTTAAAAAATCCGAAGTTCAAATCCGTCCCCCCGCAAAATTTTACGAGGCTGAAAGAATTGGTGAATAAGTCAGAAGAATGATAGAGGTTGATTGCGAAGGATTTGAAGCCAACCGAAGGCTGGCCGGGAACGAGAGATTTTGTTAGGTGAAAAGCGACCAATGAGAGCTTTGAGCCTTAAAAAATCCGAAGTTCAAATCCGTCCCCCGCAATTCCTCAATTTTTAAAAATCTTTAATGCTTAAAAGTTGTATTATAGTGTTTGAGGATGAAAACTATCATAAATTTTACCCCATCACAATAAGTAGGCCAACGTATGACATCCTCTCTGGTTCAAAGACAAATCTTGAACGGATAAAATACCATTTTTCAGATTTTCGTATTTTTACAATTTGCAGACAATATTTATCTACAAGTACTGTTGAAGGAGAATTTAACAAGTTAATTTTAATCAACGGAAGTAGTGTTTTTCGCTTAAGTGATTTAGAATTTATCAAGGAGCTTAAAAAGAATGATACCCAAACTCTCTATGTTAAAGATGGAAAGCTTGTAGCAGTAGTTTTATTCTCAAAGGAAATTAAGGAACTTAGAGACATCTGCAAAGACCAATCTGAGATAATAAAGGGTTCAAAAAGGGTTGAGGATGTTGATATAATGACATTTTCATATATTTGGGAGCCGATAATAGAAAACCAAAGATTGATTGAAGGAGATTTTGATGAGTATTTTAAGGATAAAAAAGCTAATATAGGCAATGCTTTCGTTTATGGAAAAGAAAATATCGTGTGTGAAGATATCATCGACGGTTCTGGTTCTATCATCGATGCAAGAGAAGGACCAGTGATAATTGGGAAAGGTGTAGAAATAAGACCATTCACATACCTTAAAGGTCCAGCATTTATAGGAGATAGATGTATGCTTGTTGGTGGAAAGATAACGGATGGATGTTCTATAGGAAGTGGTTGTAGGATTGGAGGTGAGGTAGAAAATACAATAATCATTGGAAATACAAATAAATACCATGAAGGATTTATCGGCCATTCTTACATTGGCGAATGGGTAAATCTCGGTGCTCTAACAACGAACTCTGATCTAAAAAATAACTATTCGGAGGTCAGTGTTAAGCAGAATGGTACTCTAATAAAGACTGGAAATATAAAAATAGGTTCATTTATTGGAGATCATACAAAAACAGGCATTGGAACCCTTTTAAACACAGGAATAAATATTGGTTTTTCATGTAATTTATTTGGGGGGGGCTTAATGATGGAGAAGGAGATTCCATCTTTTGCATGGGGGAATGATTCACTTCGTCGTGAGTTTACTTTAAATAATGCGATAGAGACTGCAAAAATAGTTTTACAAAGGAGAGGATTTTTGTTTGATAGTTATCAATTATTTGAACACATATTCAATGAGTCGAAAAAACAAAGAAAAGATTGGATAAAAAATGGAAAGAGAAAAAATTGAAAAGTTTATTTTTGAGGCAGATAAAGGTGTCAATGAATATTTAGAGAAAGCCTTCAAAAATGGAAAGATAGACAGCCAATCGTATAATACTGCAAAGACAAATGTTATTCGTTATTTAAAGGAATGGTTAGAAGATCTTAATATCGATAAGTTTTCTCCAAATCTTAAATCAGCAATAGCCGATGCTATAGAAAATAAAAGATGGGGAGATATAGTCAATGCATTTAGAAAGAAAATGGATTTTGGAACAGGGGGGATTAGGGGTTTAATGGCAAGCAATAAAGAATCCATTATAAGACTTAAAGAGCAAGGGGTTGATGCCTCCATCCTTAAAGGTCCAAACACCTTAAACAATATAGTCCTTTTGCTTACATCTTCTGGTGTTGCAAAGTTCGGGTTAAAGAAAGGGTATAACAAGATTGTGATTGGTTATGATAGCAGGATTAGGGGTTTAGATTTTGCAAAGATAATCGCTGAGCTTTTTCTTGCTTATGGCTATACGGTCTATCTTTTTGATTCTCCTTGTCCATATCCTGAGGTTACATTTGCTATACCCTATAAGGAAATAAAGGCAGATATGGGGATCTTAATATCTGCAAGCCACAATGACTATCGCTACAATGGATACAAACTTTCTTGTGGAAATGGCTCACAGTTTGACCCAGAAGAAAGGAAGGAATTGTTTACAGAATTTATCGATAAGGCAAAATCAGATGATATATGTCTCCTTCCCTTTGAGGATGCAAATAAAGAAAAACTTATCTTCTTAGGTGGAGCAGAAAAAATCGATGGATTTGAATATTATGGATGTAAATTAATGGATATACATAAGGAGCATAGGGAGCATATAAAGTCATTTTTGCTCCTTGAAGATGGTGAAAAATTTACAAAAATTGCATACTGTAGTTTTCATGGTGCAGGAAGGATTGCTGTTCCAAGGCTACTTAATGAAATAGGCTTTAAAAATGTAATTAAGATAACAAAAAATGGCCTTGATGAACTTGATGGATTGTTTCCTTCTTTTGGAAGTGAACCTGGTAAAGAGCAACAGCCCGACCCAGGGGATCCTAGAGCTGGAGATATTGCTGTTAGAGCTTTCCAGGAGGAATATCCAAATATTTGGGAAGAAATTGATATACTGATAGGAACAGACCCTGATGCTGATCGCTGTGGTGTTGTCGTGAAGGTTCCAAAAGATCAGCAATTTCTCTATGATGGTAAGGACTATATGCTGATGCCTGCTGACGATATGTGGGCACTTATCCTATGGTTTAGGCTCAATTTTGACAAAACGATAACTCCTAAAAAAACATTTGTTGTCCTGTCACACACAACATCGGATCTTATCGTAAAAATTGCCCTTAAATATAAACTTGGTGTTATCAAGACTTGGGTAGGATTTGCAGCACTTGCTGCAGGGATAAGGGATGCATGGAATAAGACATTAAAGGAAAGTGCAGAAGGACTATGCGAAGGAAGGAAAGATGAGAGGGGAGATTGTCATCCAATCGTCTTTGAGACGATAGATATGTTTGAAAAAGATAGAGTGTATAATCTAGCCGCTATGGAGCAGAGCAATGGATTTTCAATCTTTGGATTTCCCCCATTAGATAGATTTTCATTGGGTATAAAAGGCCATGTCAGAGACAAGGATGGAACATTTGCTGCTGTTCTCATTGCTGAGATTGCAGAATGGGCAAGAAGAAATAAAACTAGTATATTTGAGCTGATAGATAAATTATACCTTTTGCCTGATATAGGTCTATTTGTGAACCATTACGAGCCTGACCCTCTGGATGGAGAGTATCCTGGTATTGAGGGTGATAGGATAAAGAAGAATATCCTAAGAAGGGCATTGGGTCTTTATCAGTTTGCCCAAGCAGGAGACCTTGAGATTGGTGGATTGCATGTTAAATCTGCGGCAATTTATAGAACAGGCAAATATGACCATATATACTCAAAAACCCATGACTTCCAATTTCCTGACGAGGGGATTCGGTTTTATTTTGATAATGAGCACTTCGAACATCTAACCATCAGACCATCTGGTACATCCAATGCACTCAGATTCCATATCCAACTGCACTCATATGTCGATAAAGACAATTTGATTTCGAAGAAAAAGGAACTCCATGATAGGGCAAAAATCATCATAAAAGATATAAGAAAGAAGATAAGGACACCTTAAGTTATATGAAAATCATAAAAGGGCTTATTCTTCTCTTTTCCTTTATTCTTATTACAATAATCTTTGCAGGGGTGACCGTTTTTATTTTGGAAAGGAAAGAGAAGTATGTTGAGGTTCCAAATCTGTATGGAAAAGATATGATTTCTGCAACTGGTGTATTAAAGAGAAATAGGCTGAAGATGAGAATAATCTTTTCGTATCACAATGACATACCAAAAGATTATATAGTAGGTCAGACTCCGAGTCCAGGTGAGACAGTAGGGATTGGAACAAGAATCAATGTAATTGTGAGTTTAGGGATGCCGAAGAAAGAAGCACCAACTATAATTGGAAAGAGTTTATTTTCTGCAAAAATAATTCTTTCAGAGAAGAATCTTGCACCAGGTTTAACCACATACATTTGGTCTGATGAACCAAAAGATTCTGTTTTGGCATTTCACTCAGAAACAGGAGATGAAATAAAAGATGGGGACAGGGTGAATCTTCTTGTTTCATTGGGTAAAAAACCAAGGCAATTTTTAATGCCAGAACTTATAGGAGATGAACTCGACATAGCATCTTCAACAATTGCAAGTATAGGACTTTTTTTAGATAAGGTCATTATTGAACCGGGAACAGATGGTGTTGTTTTAAGGCAAACACCGATACCTGGGATGAGAATAAGTGAAGGAACAAAAATAAATCTTGTTGTTGGAATATCCGAATAAATTCCCAATGTCAAAAACTAATTGATTTTTTAATGCCAATCTCGTATTCCTCTTCCCTTTTCTCTTGCCTTGGTGTCCAAAGGCATCTTATCGATGTTCTTCTTGTCATATCATATTCAAAGCCAAGCCTATGCTTGAACTTATACCTCTCTTCTTTATAATCCTCAATCAGTCCATTGTAGATGATATATAGCCTCTTTGCCAGATGCTTCCCAAATTTTACCTCTGTTCCCACCAAAAGATACCTATATTCCCTAGGAGAAGAAAATATCCTCTCTGGAAATAGGGTTATGATCTCAACCTCCCCTCTTATGAGTTTACCAAGAAGCCTTCCAACCTCCTTTGTTATCCTTTCTCCAACGATGCCTGCAAAAATCTCCTTTGGTTCCTCCTTTTTGAGAATACCAATAAGTTCATCGTGACTTTTTTCTGGCTCCTCTGGACAAGAAAGGGAAAGTAAAATAGGAAACTCTAACTTCCCTTGATGACTAAGTAAAACTTTTTTATCACCTAAATCAAGACAACAGGCTCCATCAAGGTACGGAATGCCATCTCTAAACTCAAATCTTAAGGAGTAAAGAGAAAAATTATAACCAAGATATTCAACTACCCCCCTTTTTGAGCTTGCATTCCCGGAGGGTTTAAAGGTCTCTTTCTCCAGTCTAAGGGACCCTCCTGGGACAATCTCTACTCTGCAAAAATCGTTATAAAACCAGACATTTCTTCCTGCTATGATCTCTGGTCCTTGGATAAATTGGGATATGAACGACTGTTTCTGTTTTCTTTCGTATGGGTATGTAAATCTTGTATTAGAAAGCCATATCTTTCCACTTGTACTATCCTTTGTTACCAAAAGCTCGCCCCTTGCCTCCCCCTTAATAAATCCAGGAACATCGATACCAATTGCCCCTCCCTCTGTCTTTACAAGAAGGGCATCTGCTGAAATCTGCCTTGCAACGATCCTTGCTTTCTTTCCTGTCCCATAAAAACCTAGAAGTTTAATAGCCCCATCGTCTATACTAAGATTGCATGATATCTTGTCCAGGTTTTCGAATATAGAGAATTTAATTTTTTCTCCATCGATATTTATCATTCCAGAAATATCTGGGTTCTTTATCTCTCCACTAATTGTAAGACTTCCATTTATTACACCTTTTCCTTCAAAAAAAGGTGCTTTTTGAATACTAAAATTATTACATAAAACTAAAAGTTCACAACTTTCCTCTTCTTGATTTATATACCCTGTGAGTAAAAACAATTTATTTTTTGATACCTCTAATGAAAGATCAAGCTCTATTACTCTATCATCTTTTATAATTACCTCTCCAAAGATGCCATCCGGTATCCCATAGAAGATAAGGCCTTTTTTTGGCTTATAATTTATCCCTTCTTGCATATTCGGAAGAAAATAACCTGCAAAAGAGATATTTGAACAAGAAAGGGTTCCTTCGATACTACCGTTATCAAGAAAACCTAAGAAACAGAAATTTCCTGATATAGGAAGATCAAATATTTTAAAATCTAAAAGCATTCCACTTGTTTCTAATGCTTTTTCCTTTATTTTAATATCAAGGGAAAGTGAACCATCGCCTGATGTGACATAACACGAACCAGAAAATACTTGTTCTTTAATACTGAATAAAAAGCTCATCCTATCGCCCCTTATATTGTCAAAGAATATTGGATTTTCTCCTGTTACTGTTCCATTGATATCAAGGCTTTTTAGGTTTCCAGTAATTGTTGCTGTCCCGTCTATATTTCCAGAAAAAGCAGGAGGGAATAAAAATAAACATGAAAGATTTTCTATTTTCTCTTTTACAAAACAAAGATTGCCAGATATAAAATCATCTTTTTTATTATACTCAAACTCAAAATCGGTATTATTTATCCTCCCATTCTTTAGAACTATCTCGTCTGGAAGTATTATAACATCTCCTTTAAGTTTTGGGCTCTCTGAATAAACCTGTCCAAATATGGATGGATTTTTTGTATCACCAATTATCCTACCTCGAAAATCCGCGAAGGAAGAAAAGCCCTCTGAAAAATAAGATGTATCAATTTTTAAAACAAGAACTTCAAGGTCTATTGTATCCCTTTTTACATTCCCAGATGTATAAATTTTTGTTTTTTTATATATTGTTCCTTCAAGATTTTCTATGTAAACACCATCTTTTATAGAAAAATTTGAGGAGATCTTATGAATTGGGATTGTGCCGACCGTGCCTTGGTCAATGGTAAACTTCCCGGTATTACCAGAAAAAGCTAAATCACCAGAAAAAGAAACTAGGTTTTGCCAGACAAAAAGTTCTTTTGCAGTAATCTTTGTAAAAAACTTGTCTTTTTCTTTTTTCCCAGAAATAAGAAAACTTTCGTCTTTTCTAAATAAAGAAAGTTCGAATTTGCCCTCTTTATAATCTATTTTTCCTTGTGTAAAGCCAAGGCAGTTTGGGAGTTTCAAAGAAAATACCCCCTCTTTTGTACGAAACCCGGAAAACTCGTCCACTATTTTTATTCCATTGACAATTAAAACATCTTTAGAAGTGATGGTAAAATCATCAACCCCTGTTATTTCGCAAGAAAATGATAGATTAAAACCTTCATATTGAATAGAAGATGCCCTTAAATAAATCAAGTACCTATCCTCCTTTTTAAAGGATATGTCTAATAAACTATCTTTCTTTTTCAAAGTTATTGATCCTGTAATAAATGGCTTATCTATCATTCCATAAATTGTTGATTTGCCAGACATAGCCCATCCAGAAAGCCCTCGATGGAAAACAGAAGGAATATGCAAATCATTGTCAAAAGAGATGTCAAATTCTATCTTATTTTCTTTGATCTTTCCAGAAAATATATTTTTTCTCAAACAACCCTTTATTCTAACCTCGTTATTTCTATATTCAAAATTTGTAATTTTTCCTGGAATATCCTTTAGGGAAAAAGAAAAGTTGCCCTTTGCCACACCCTTTTTCCATACAAAATCTCCTTTAATATTTGATATCTTTTCTTTAAAATTGGGGTGGCTAATCGATGCATTTTTTAGTTTTGCCAAAACTACAATATCTTCATTTTTCTTGATAACTAAATCTACCAAGCCGCCTCTTTTTACTTTTATATATGGAATGAGGGCAAGCTCTGCATTATTAATATTTGCTTCCCAAGATTCACCACTTCCAGTTACCCTTGCTCTCCCGCCAAGTCCATAGCCTCTAAGACTAAATTTTTTATTTTTAAAAAAGCCAGAGGCTTTGCTAAATTTTCCAAAGCCTTCTATATCAACATATCCATCTTTAACGATGATATGGAGATCTGGAATGGAAAGTTTCTTTTTTCGTTTAAAAAATGCCTTTTTTATGGAGACAAGGGGTTTTTGAAGGGTAAGTTTTAGCAATAAT
The DNA here is from genome assembly GCA_003498085.1 of bacterium. Lineage (GTDB taxonomy): Bacteria > UBA9089 > UBA9088 > UBA9088 > UBA9088 > UBA9088. The sequence goes on along the minus strand of DNCM01000111.1, from coordinate 3,743 downwards.
TGCCGCTGTTCGAATAATGGAAGGGAAAAGCTTTCTTTCCCGAATTCCAAAATACCCTCTGATGAAAGGAAAAATCCCGAGGAAGAGTATGTAATATCCAAAGAAACCTTATTTGGAAATATGTATTTTATCTTTCTTATCTTAACACCTTTTATTCTTTGCTCTATAAACGACTTTGCTTTTTCTTCTGCCCATTTTGAAACGTCCTTTGGTAAGCAGAAAATGGGAAGAATGACAAGAAAGATACATAATTTAGCCTTCACTATTTATCATACAAGATAAAGGAACGAGCTCAACATTATATTCTTTAAGGGTAGGCAATTTTTCTTTTAAAACAGAAATAGTTGACTTTTTATAAATGTGACCAATGCCAATTGCGCTACCATTTTTTCTTGCAACTTCTATTAGTTGCATAAGTTGTTTCTCGACATATTCTTCTTTGTCATCATTGTCTATAAATATATCCCTCTTTCTGCTTGGAATACCCATTTCATTTGCCACTTTATAGGCAATGCTATTTGGTGTTGTTAGGCTATCTAAAAAATAGATGTTATGATCCTTTATTGCAGAAAAAACATATTCCATTGTTTTCCTATCAGAAGTTGCACGGGAACCTTCATGGTTATTCATTCCAACACAGTGGGAAATATCTGCTATTGCTTTATCTATTATCTCTTTTATTGCCTCGCTACCCATACTACAAGCAATCTCCCTTACTGATTTTGTTCCCCTTTTTGTTTCCATCGGGATATGAAGCATAACCTCACCGCCATTATTATGGATAATCTCTGCTGTGTCTTTGGAATGTTTAAGATGGGGAATGATGGAGAATGTGAGTGGAAAACCTTTCTCAATCAAAGATAGGCTATCTTTTGAAAGTCCATATCCACAATCATCTAGGACTATTGCTATCTTACAAGATGTCCCATGTAGTAATGGTTTGGCAATTTTTTGTTCTTTTTTTGGTGGAGGCACTTCTTTTTTCTCAAGGACTTCTTCTTTTAGTGAAAGCTCTTTCTCTTCAGGGATAGCCATTTTGAAGAAATCTTTTTGTGAGATAAATCCCAAATTATTTTTTGAAAAAAGGCTTGTTACCCAAAAAACTCCAGCAGTCCAACCTATTGCAAATCCAAGAACAAGAATAAAAATATATATACACCAGTTTTCCTTTTTCATTCTATTTCAAACATCATCAATTCTTCATCAAGTTCAGGTGATTCCCTTGCAACAATATTAAGAAGGGCTTGGATTATTTTAGGATCATGCTGTTTACCCGCATTCCTCCTTAATTCCTCAAGGGCTATTTCTGGTTTTAAGGATTTTCTATATGGTCTCCTTGCAGTCATTGCGGAATATGCATCGGCAACAGCAATGATTCTTGCACCCAAAGGAATTTCATCACCCTTTAGTCTATCTGGATACCCTGTTCCATTGAACCTTTCATGGTGGTTTCTGATATATGAAAGTCCATTATAGATTGAGGATATGGGAGAAGCAATATACTCACTCCTTACGGCATGGCTCTTTATAATCTCAAATTCCTCATCATTTAAAACATCTGGTTTGTTGAACAATGCTTCGGGAACTCCAATCCTCCCAACATCATGAAGCAATGCGCATTTTTCAATCAAAGCTATCTCTTTTTTTGAAAGGGAAAGCTCCTCTGCTATTTTCCTTGCATATTCTGCTGTTTTTTCAGAATGTCCCTTTGCAAAGTAATCTTGGGCCTCCCTTGAATAAATCATGCTGACAACAAGCTTGTAATAATTCTCCTCAAAATTTGTGATAAGAAAATCACTTTCAGAAAATTCCTTATGAAAAAATTCCTCCCTTAATTTTCTTTCTTCATCAAGCCTTTGTTCAGTAAATTCTAAGGATAAAGAAAGCTTTGCAACCTGCTCACGAGTTTTCTTAAGATATGCAAAAAGAGAAATGGTTGTAATAAAAAGACCAATGGCTAGGAATGGGAAAAGTAATTTTATAAAAATTGCAGAAATAAAGAGAAGAACACAGCATCCTATGAATAAATATATTTTTTTATCGAGTTTCATCTTATCTTATACTCAATTGCACCTCCATACCTTCCAAAACTTCCAAGTTCAAGGGAACAAAGAAGTTTTAAATAAAAAAGCTCAAATGATATTAAAAATCCAATAAAGCTATTATTCTTTTTTCTTTTTGCCTCAAGGCTTACAGTATAAACAAGGTCTATCCTTCCTGTTTTTGGATCTTTAAGTTTGGCAAAGAAAATGGATGTATTATTATTTTTTTCTATAAAATTATATTCTATCCCAATATATAAATTGAATTTGGAGATAGTTCTTTCTCCCCATCCTTTAATCTTAAACCCTAAATTCTTATCTTCTGTAAGCAGCCCAAGCCCTCCCCAAATTCCAATATTTTTTTCTGCTTGGGGAAGAATTTCTTTGTTTAACAAAAGGCTTACAGATGAATGCTTGTTATACAGAAGCTCAACTGAACCAACTAAGGAATTGCAAAAACCTACTTTGGTTATAATCAAAATTACAGCTAATTTATTCTTCATTCCTAAGTGAATGAAGGACAAAACCACAAAATGGTTTTGGGTAAAAATATGTTGCTTTACCTGGCATAAATTCTTGTTTCTTTGCCCTTTTTATTACATCAGAAATCTTTGTCGGATTCAGTAAAAAACAGCAAGCATAATTTCCATTTGAAACACTAGAAATAGCTATTTCTTTATCCATTGTATAATCAATATCCTCCTCTATGACCTTTCCATCAAACAAGGCATTATGAAGAATCTCTACATCCAAATTATTATTCTCTTTTATTCTTGGTGTAAGGATAAAAGAACCGTTTTTGTTTACCATCCCAAACATACCTTTTTTTTCTTTGTAGATACCCTCTTTAATCTTAAAATATCTATTTATGCTTTCTGTATCAGGGGTTTTCTTAAGAAGGCGGTGTGCAGGAAGGATGACAAATTCACCATTTTCTATACTGGAAACAATTGCTAAAGTCTTCGTCTTTCCTTGCTCTCTTTTATACTTCAGTGCAGTTTCATACCTGTGATGGCCATCTGCAATAATAAATTTTTTTCTTAAAAAGAATCTTTTTATTTCTTCCATACCCTCCTCTATCCGAAATAGCTTTATTGAGCCTTTCTCATATTTGCATTCAAAAAAAAGGTTTTTTTTGTTAAGTCTGCTTATAAAATTGGTCTTGTCAGAATAGACTAAAAAGATATAGCAAAAACAGGTATCTGTTGCATAAAGAAGTTTTAGCCTATCTTCTTTTGGTTTTTCCAATGTCCTTTCGTGAGGAAAGATATTCTTCCCATAGTCTTCTATCTTAAGCGAGCATATAAGCCCTCTAAACAACCCGCGTTTTCTACCAACTTCCCATTCCTGCTCGTAAAGGTAAAAACATTCACTTTTGTCTTCTTCCAAAATTCCTTGTTCTTTCCATAATGAAAGATACTTGCCTGCTCTTGTATATTTGTTATTTTCATCTGTATCATCTGGATATTCTTTACCAAGGATGAGCCTGATTATATTATAAGGGTTTTTTTTGTAGTATTCATCTTGCTCTTTTTTGCTAATAACATCATATGGTGGTGCAACAACAGACGAAATGTCTACTTTTTCTTTGTTATAAAGAAGCCCTTTAAATGGAAAAACCCTTGCCATTTAAAAATATAATAAAGGCTTTCTTTATGTTTGTCAAGTTTTATGATTTAAAACCACAAATTCCCCAACTTT
>DNCM01000110.1 GCA_003498085.1 bacterium | reverse complement strand
TCTTATTGCTGAATAATGGTTTTAAGGCATCGTTTGCTTTGCAGATAGCATCTTTATAATACACTCTGATGAGTAATAGCATTTTGGTTTTTTATACAATCTTTAAAGTAATTTATTTAAGGCTTTAATTATTTCTTCAGCAGTTTTATTTTGGATTTCTTCCAATTTTCCTTCTATCTCAGAAATTTTCCTGTATATATTCTTCTTTATAATGTGAATTGTAGCAGTTACTCTTATTTTTTCTTTACTTCCTCTATATCCACCTTGAATAATAATATCAGCATCCTCTTTCTCACAAGGAATAAATTTCCCTTCAGTTTTATCTTCGACTACAACACCGAGAGATACCACTTCTTCTGGTTTAGATGATACTCCATAGACTATAAAGGTTACTCCCTCTCCTACGCCAATTGCTAAATCAATAAGTTTCTCAAGGGTAAATTCCTCATTAAATTTTAGTTCTTCTAAATAATAAGACACTCCATTATAGGTAACTATTTCAGTCCCATCTTTAAAGCCATATTTTATAATCAAATCACGAACATCCAAGTGGCCCCATTGTTCCTTCATATCTGCAGGGTTTATACCTTTTTTAATTTCAGTTCTACATTGGAATTTCTTTATTATCCGCCAATCGTATGTTAAGCCCGAAATTGGATTGTTATACTCATCATAACCTTGGACAATAGCAAAATTTGGACGCCCTTCTATAACTATCGATACTGGAGGAATCATTCTTGCCTCACAATGATGCAGAACACCAACACTTAATAGCCCACTGGTTATCAAATCAGCTATCCCCTTACCAAGATAGTCAAGGTTATTATCCCCTGTGAAATTTTTAAATGGTAAAACCGCTACTTTTTCCTTAGGGGCGGTAACTGTAACTTCAATTGTTGTTTGTGGCACCACTTGGCTTTTCTTGTCCTTTTTTGGCACCTCTTGGAATTGGAGCTCGCTTTTTTGTATGGGGTGAATCTCGTCAATACTTTTAGAAGTCGTAGACAAACTTATTTGATTACCCATTTTTTTAAAAACCTTTTTACTTTTCCTATTCTGCTTAAGTATAACAAGTTCTAATCCAAAAAGAAGGATTACTACAAATACAAGTATAAAAGAGAACACTTTAATATTTGGTAGAGGTTTTTTAGATGGTGTTGAATTACCAATCTTGCCGTTTGTAATTGTCTCAAGCATATCTTCTCTTCCCACAAAATTTGGCTCAGGTGGTGTCTGGTTGTGCAGGCTTAGTTGGATGAGCTTCTTTTCTTCAGTACTCCATGTTGAAAGTCTAGTTTTTAATTTCTCTTTTAATTCTACTGAATCTCTAAATGTCTCTATCCAATTATCTTTTGGCTGTTGAGCAATGAAGTCTATGAAATCAAAGATTTTTGGGTCATCTGCATGGTGAAGTCTAATTTTAGTCCCTGCTGACAGGTTCTCCTTATAGGTCAGTCTTTCATTCCATACTTCATCTCTAACAAAGGTGCATACTTTTGTATTTTTTTCGAAAGCAATTTCTGCTTCATATTGGGTAATGTTTATACCTTTCCTTGGATATTTATTCCCTGCATAGATACTGCCATATTTTTTATCTATAATCAAAAGATAGATATCGCATTCCTTGACTACCTCAAGGCATATATCATGTGCGTGGAGGCCAGATTCTTTGGGGAAATTAGGAGATTCGCTCCATAAAGGCGTATAACCCCATTCTTCAAGTACCACTGCCAACTCAGCCCTCAAATCCTTAAGGTCAAAGCAGGTGGAACTGATAAAGACCTTTTTTCCGATACTGTTATTCTCTGCTATATGTTTTGGTTGCTTTTTATCATCCATTAGCCCGGCTTCTCCTTAAAAAGCAAAAGGGGATTTTTTCTTTTATGTGCCATTCTATTTTCAAATAAGGTAATTTTGAGATAAATTTTGCAAATGGAATTGCAAGTAATACATCTTACTCATCCTGCCAGATTTTGTACTTTATGTATTTTACATTGAGTTTATCAAATACCTTTTCTAATCTTTCCCAAACATCTAATGTCAGAATGAGTGAACCCGGTCCTAATTTCCTGCACTTATCAGATACTGCACCTTCTTTTGATACCTCATATATACGTCCCTCTACCTGCATTTTCATCTGATACCCATAAAGGGCTCGATGAATCTTACTTTTATCCTTTGATGATAGCCCTTTAAGTGAGTATGAGATTATAACCTTGGGTATTAAATGCCTTGAAATCTCTTTTCCTAAGAATAGGTTATCTCTTTGCCATATAATAAGCCCTTCCTTTTCCACATTCCATAGAAAATCTAGCTCATTTTCTCCAATATCTCTTAAGTTTGTGCAAATAAAAGAAAAGGAATGCTCTAATTGATACTTTTTTACTATCTCGGTTCCAATCTTTAATGCTGTTTTAAGTTCTACTCCTAACTCCGGATTATGGCCAGTATTGAAAAGAAGTGAGATATCAATATCACTCTTTTTACTTAAATCACCTAAGATAACTGATCCAAAAAGTGTAGCACTTAATAGATTGGGAATTTCTTTTGCAGATTGAGCAAAATCGAAGATAGCACATTTGATCTTATCTGGAATTATAACTTTGTCCATTCTTCTATCTCCTTAATAATCTTTAGACACTCTTTAACTATCTCACCATTGCCTTTTCCACCATACCATCTTCCTTGGCGAAAGATATTCAGATTAATGAACCATTCTGAAATTTGGTCTTCTCCATTTTCTATCAGAAACTTAGCTAACCCCACATGAGAATCTATATGCTTATTATGTTTCATCTCCATACCATAAGCAATCAGGTGTTGAGCAATCCCATAGGATAACTCTACTATTGCTTCAACATTTTTACCCTCATCATCTGGTAATAACTTCTTAAGGCTTGTATAAATATTTTTTGCCTTCTTCAAATGCATATCAGCCTTCATTTTTTGCAACCCTGCTAACAATTATATCATATTTTATTTAATTTTGCAACTACATTTGCAAATTGTTGAAAAGGTATTTCCTTGGATGGGACAGTTTAGTAAGGATTAGGTTTTATACCAAGCTTCTCTCTCATCTCCTTAAGTATAACATCTAAAAATTAGCTTTATCGATAAACTCGGTTATTTCATTTTCCATGAGTTTATAGCTCATTTCCTTTGTTTTGGTTAAGGCGGAGATGGCGTAGGATTTGGCCTCGGTTTTGTCTCCTTGTGCAAGGTGGGTTTTGGCAAGGATTAGTTCTGCCTCGGGTTCATAGAGCTTAAAGTCTGTGCGATCAACAATCTTAAGAGCCTCATTTGCCTTATGGATGGCATCTCCATATCTTCCTCTATCTAAATCCAGCCTACTAAACTCAATGAAGGCCTCGATTTCAAGAAAAGGTATGCCACCCTTATGAGCAAACTCAAGAGCTTTTTGAAGGTGATCTATAGCCTCAAGATAGTTTCCTTTTGTCTTAGAGATAATACCAAAAGTACGATAGCATCTTGACATGTCATTCACTCTATGAAAGTCAGTAATAATCCTAAAGTGTTGCTTTGTAACTTGTAATGCTTCATTAATTCTCCCGATTGAAAGAAGAAACTCAGGATACCAAATTCCAATTATCCAATAAAGCCGCTCCTTACTAATTCTTACTTGATCACCTGCCTGTCTGAACCAATCTTCCGCTTCCTCCCTTCTGCCTAAGAGATAGAGTGTCCATCCAAGATAATCTTTTGAGTTTCTGATATCCTCATCAGATTTTGCCTCATTTGCCATCTTAAGTGCTTTTTTGACACTTTCAAGTGCTTTCTCAATTTCACCTGTTCTAAACTGAAAGTCAACTAAGGTTTGATAACCACGGGATGCACTTACCAATTCTTTAGATTCAACTGTAATATCAATGTATCTTCTTATGGATCTTTCAGCCTCTTTTGACCAACCTATAGCAAGGAGTGCTAATCCTGTTTCATAAAGAAGAGACCTCTGGTTTTTCATGTCACTTATCAATGGAGTCTGTGAAAGGTTGCCTTTTGGAAAGAAGGTTCTAATGAGGAATATATTAGTCTCCCAAGCTCCAAGTTTACGTGTGATAAATAATTCTTCCATTCTATTTATTTTATCCATATAAATATTTTCATATACCTCATCATAAAGCCCAGCAGAACATCCATGGTAGACCTGCTCAAATAGTGGTTGCATCTCATCAAGGGTCTTTGATTCCTTTGGTGCTAATTTCCCAAAGTATTCATAGATAGCTTTATGGCAAAGTTTCTTTTCTTCCTTGTCAAATATAGATTCAAAATAGCCTTTGATCAGGGGATGAGTGGTATATGAAGAGTCTGGGAGTCGAGAGTCATGAGTCTAAATTCTGAATGTTTTGAGATAAGTCTCCTTTGACAGAGGTCATCTACCATTAGTTTAAAATGGAAAGGTTCCATTTCTATCCTTGGAAGGAATACCTCATCAAATTCCTCTTCTCCTACTGATTGTCTAAAGAGTGAGAATATCTTCATGAATTGCCTTCGGTTTTCGTCTAATTGTTTATCATACCAAAGAAGTATCTTATGTGCCTTTCCTCTTGCCTCTTTGTCTGAAGTAAATGGTGGAATTTCCTTTGCCTTCTTAATATCACCACCAGCACCCAAATAATTTGCCAATAGAACAAGACTTAAGGTATGACCACCAAACTCACGCCATACAGTTTCTATCTCCTCTTCTGTTCCCTTTACCCCTACTTTTTTAAATAATAGCTTTGTATCCTCCTTTGACAATTCCTCTATATCAAGTTTTTTATAACTTGGGTGTCTTTCAATATCAGTTAGTTGAAATCTTGTAGTTATCAAACATAGCCCTTTAAAGTTAGAGTCAGGGATGTATCTTAGAATCTCTTGGAAATCCCTATCCTTCATCGCTCCAAACTCTTCTTTTTCCTCCTTTTGCATCACCTCTAATCCATCCAAGATAATTAAGTATTCTCTCTCTGTGATGAATTCCTTGATCCTTTCTGCCTTCTGCCATGAGGTTTTCACTTCGCTTAAATCGACTCTTCCTTGAGCTAAATATCTTAACAATTCTTCTAAAAACCTATCTAAATGCGGATTCCGATAAAACCCCCACCAGAATATGCCACCAGGTTGGATATTATTTTCTTTTAAGCTTTCATACCACTTCCTTGCTAAAGCAGACTTTCCAAACCCACCCCAGCCAATCAATGTCCCAATCTTCACATCAGGAGACTCATACCACTTTGTAATTGTCTCAAGCATATCTTCTCTTCCTACAAAATTTGGCTCAGGTGGAGTTTGATTATGAAAGCTAAAGATGAGTATCCCAGGAGCACTTTTTATACATTCCTCTATTGGTAGTTTTCTCTCCCAACAGAGATTAACCCACTTCTCTTTATACATCTTAAGCTGTTTTGGGGTGTACATACTCTTTATCCTTTCTATCTTTGCATGGCAGGTTGGGCAAACAACCATAAGGTTATCCTCTGTATTTGGTCCTTCTTCACTTATAGGTACAATATGGTGTATCTCAGTGATAATTCTATGTTCTGGACAAAGACAACAACGATGCATTGCCTCGACTAATAATTTATCTTTTATCTTCTTTGGAATAGTTTTTGGTTGCTTTCTCATTTTATTTAATCCACTCCACCTTTACTACCTTCTCTACCTTCTTAAAATCAGGGTCGCCTGTAATGATAATACCGTTCTTTTTTATGGATGTAGCAATAGCAAAGCAGTCACAGTATGGAATAGAGAATTCAGCCTTTATCTCTGATGCTTGAAAGACTAAATCTTCTGTTATAGGGACAGTCTTGATAGGCAATAACCTAAAAAGTTTCAATAAACATTTTTGCCTTATCAATGCCACTTGCTCTAATTACCTTATAATAGACCTCACCCAAGTTTATTTGGCAGATAAAAGCTTCAATCTTACCTTCTTCTGCTTCTTTGAGCAAAGATACTACCTTTTCATAGCCTGGCTCACCTTTTATCCAAACAAGAATTGCATAAGCATCAAAGATTATTCTTCTCATCTTCTTTGTCATCCTCTCTCCGTTCCCTCAGGAGTTCATCTGCTAAAGAGCGAGGATAATCTTTAAACATTCCTGTTAGCATCTCAATTGGAGAGTCTGGTAATGGGACAATTTCGACATGGTCCTTGGCTGCCTTGATAAGAACCTTTCCTTTTGGCTTTATGTTGAACTTTTCTCGAATCTCCTTTGGTATTACTATCTGACACTTAGAAGAGGTTTTAACAATGGTCATTTCTTCCTACCTCCTAATATAAGTATTACTTTAATTTTAATGGATATTACCTACCATTTGTCTCTTTCATCAAAGCCACTCCACCTTTACAAGCTCCTCTGTCTTCTTAAACTCTGGATCGCTTGTTAATATCTTGCATTTATACTCTATTGCAGTAGCTACAGCAAAGGAATCAGCATAGGATATGGGAAATCTTGCCTTTATCCTTCCTGCAGAAAATAATATGTCATCTTCTAACCCGATAAATGAGACAGGACATCTTTTAAACCACCCTATCAACCTCTTTGCCTTATCTTCTCCAACCTTACGGCAAAGGATATAATATACTTCAAAAAGATTAATTAGGTGCATGTAAATCTTAATCTTTCCTTCCCGAGCCTCAAGAAGTTTATCTCTAACTTTATTCCCTTCTGGTTCCTTATTAAAGTATGCTATTACAGCCCAGCTATCAAGCACGTAGTTCATAAGAACTTCCTTGTCTTTCTTTTCTCTTGGGTTTTCTCTTCTTCCCTTATCTCCTTTATCACTTCTGTTGCTGACTTATCCAGCCTAATTGCTCCAAAGCAAGCGTCTATTGGATCATCTGGGATAGGATAGCCAATTATCCTATCGCCTTCCTTATATATCTCCAATCTTGTTTTTGGCTTAATGTTTAGCTCTTTGCGAATCTTAGCTGGAATTACTATTTGTCCCTTTTGGGATACTTGTACAGTAACCATCCAACATCACCCCTTTTTGTTCTATTTTTAATAGAAAATACTACATTTTGAAGCAAATGTCAACTTTTTTTCTTTGAAACTTACCCATATC
>DNCM01000172.1 GCA_003498085.1 bacterium | reverse complement strand
TTTTTGGGAAGTTAGGGTTTAATATGAACAAGTTATAATCAATTCCTATTATAGGGTAGCGAAATATAGGAAATTTGCTTTTATCATCTAATTTTTTATAAGTCTCATCGCCTATTTGTATCTCTCCAGGCTTAGAGTATTTTTAAATGTCATCTTCTGAAAAAAGAGTCGTTTGGCGTAATTTTTCTCTTCTTATCCATTTCCCTCGTTTGAATTTCGTTAGTGAGTCAATAATGGATTCCCTGGTTTCTTCATTAGATATGTTTAAAGCAATACCTTGACGAGGTTGAGGTAGGGTTGATTTTTCAAAATGAGTCTCAGTAGATTTAAGTGCTTTGGATAAAAGTTCACGGCAGAAGTTTCGCAATGCCCCTCTTATAGTTTTAGAGTGCCAATGTTCATAGAAATTGGAGGTAGCGGCGTTAAGCAAATTGTCATATTCAAATTCGATAATTCCTGGTACAAACATAGTGCCTATTCTACAGGCTATTTCTGTCAAGATTCGTTCACAAAACACCTGTTCACAATAATTAGCCATCTCATCAGATTGAAAAACATTGGGATCCCAAGGGATATAAAAGAGGGAAATCGGATTATCATCAGGGAAAAGTTTCTGAATTATTATTCCTTCGCCAATAGTCTCTTTTAGTGATTTGGGAATTTCTCCTTGACCATAGTTATTCCGAAGATAAACTTTATCTTGATAGAAATCAATGCCTATAGCCCCTGTCCTTACTGGGTCTAAACCAGCCTCTCTCAATTCATTCTGAATCTGACAGATTCCTTGTTCCAGGTTATAGGTTTCAGAATGTTTAGCAACATAAACCAAATGAATATCAGGAGAGGCATCGATTTCTAAGCCTATAGCCAAATTAAATTGCTCTCCATTTTGTAGAAGTAATGCCCGTGCCTGGTCCGCCTGCTTTTCAGATGCAGGACCAAACATTTGAGCCTTACATTCTATAGTAATAAATTCAAATGTTTTATTTCTTGAAATTAAAAGGTCTGGTTCAGGAGCTTCAGCACAAGAAATAGATAGTTCTTTAAGTCTCTCTCGTAGTTCAGGAGAAAGTGGCATAGAAGGCCCAATGGCAAATAACTCATACCCCAATTCCTTTAAGACAGGTCGTAGTGGATAATTATTCTTAAGGGGTTGAAGAAGCCACAACATTAAATTCAGTTGATAGATTGGGTCTTTAATTACATCAATCGGATTCATATTGAATGCCTCTTTCTTTTATGGCTGTGGAGATTATCTCATTATATTTCCTATCTCCAATTGAGACCTCTACGGCTGAGTCAATATAATGCTGTATATTTGTAACCAACCTATGGATAGTATTCCCACAGGTTCCTTTAGGCAGAATAGCAATTACATGACGGGTGGTTAATTCCAAGAAAATCGGTTGCCACAGGTGCCTATCTGCTCCATAAATGTGGACCTTTTCCGAGCTGATGCGGATGGGATTCCCCCAGAGACGAAACTTGTTATTTTTACGATTAAAGGTAGAGGTAATCCATTTTTCAAAGGTGTCCACAGAAAGTGGAGAGCTGAATTTCATCACCACAGGTGCTCCATGTAATGTAGTGAACCGTCTTTGGGTCTGTAAGGTTGTTTTCTCCATTGAATACCAAGCTGTCTGTTCAGCATCTTCGGTAGCACCTTTATATATTTTCAAGACATAAAGTAGATGCGCCCGATGGTCAGAAAAGCTGTCACTACGGTTGGTTACCTTACCATTATAGTAGAAGTCGTGACCACCCCGGCTAGTAGAAGGAAAGCGTAGTTGAGAGATAGAAAAAAGAGGGGAGTAAATCTCTTGAAGTCTTGGCAAATAGGTTTTCATCTCTTCTATTCTCTCTACCATAGCAAATCGAGAACTTCTTCGCTCTTTAACTACTTGAGTCTTTTCTTCAAACTCCTCCCATTTAATATCTCCAACATCTTCATCTTCTCCTACCTCTTCAATGTCAATCTCAAAGAAATTTTCATACTCAAAGACCAATCGACCATATCTTTGTCCAGAGTTAAGTTCTATTACCTTTTCCCATAATTGCTCAAATATCCGACCACTAATCCAGAGTCTATCCAGATTGGGTGTTGAATCTACAAATCTTCTGATCCATGGGTCACACTCTTTGATGTCCTCCATAGTATAATATACTGGATGGCGAGGGATAAGTTTTTCCAGAAACCCTGTGTATTGATTCTTGGAGCCACCATTCCATACCTTGTAAAGGGTATCATCGATAGGGTCTAACCGAGCACCAAAGTTCTTAAAGATTCCCTCTATCTCTGGTTCTTTTGTTATACCTGGAACCGTCTCAAGGAGATAGCTCTTGACCAGACCAGAGCTTGTATGTCCTCTGTCTATTTCTTCCTTTTTCTTTTGGACATATCCCTCAAGATAGTCCATCGTCTGCTTGCGGGTAGAGATGGTTTCTATGGACATTAGGTACCTCCAATTATATTAAGTTGGATTTGGTATATAGGATGCAATTCTTCACTCCCTTTTAATTTAAAGAATCCTAAATCCTTACAGCGTATATCAGGAATATCCTTAATATCTTCATAAACCTTTGCACTTATCAAAATTCTATTCTTATCAGGAAAGTTAGGGTTGACTCTGGACTTTTTCTTTCTATCTTTTTCTGTTAGATCTCTAATGGTAAAGGTCATTGAGACTTCATTGTGTTGTCGGTCTCCATCGTTATTGATATAAACCTCTCCAAAGTGAATAGCAAAACGGAGTTCAATAGGGATACGCAGATTCTCATCCGATTCATTAAATCGCTGGATTATTGAAAAGCCATGGATAGCTGCTCTAACTGCCTCCTCATTCTCTTCAAAAGTAGCCATAAATCCGTCTCCAAGGTCTTTTATGGCTAAACAATTATAGCCCTTGAAACCGGGGACCATAATATTTTCTACCCTCTCCTTGATGTGCTTTATGAAATTATCCCCATATTTTCTTCCAATCTTTCTTGAGTCGCATATATCCACTACCAGAATACTCTCGGGTCTTGTTGTATTGCGAAGATTTTTGTCTCTTACATAAATCATCTTCTTCTTCCTTTATTTTTTTCTTGGTTTGTTTTTGGTCTTTTAGCAGATTCTTCCTTGATTGAAGGGAAACTTTCTTCTGCCTCTCCGAAGAGATACCCCTGTCCAAAACTTACCCCAATCTCTTTTAATGTCTTGATGAGTTCTTCAGAGTGTTCTCCTTTCTCAATATTCTCAGCAATTACCCTTCCGCCAAATTCACGGCTGGCTCCTACCGCACCTCTCACCAAATCCTTTCTAGCCTCATCTGCCAGTAGATGGACTATAAAATTCCCTCCTATCTTTATATGATTTGGCTTTAATTCCAAAAGTCTCTCATTGGTTGCCAGTCCTGAACCATGGTCATCATCAGCGAAATTGACCTGATAATTAAGAAGTTCCTTGATTCGTTTTCTGAACTTCTTATAATCTTCGATCGGTCCAGTCTCCACAATCTCAAAGACAATAAACCAGGGCAAAATTATAGGGGTTTCCTTCTCTTCTGCTACCTCTTTTACTATCTTCTCAAAAGAACTATCATATATGGTAGCTGGGTAGATGTTGATAAATAAAAACTTGCCTTCAGGATAACCATCCCTCTTCAGTTTATCAAAGACCTTCTTGATACAGAGACAGTCTAATTGGATAAGTGCATCTTTACCCAATGTCTTTGCCCTTGCAAAGATATCCTTTGGAAACCCTGGTTTTTCTTCTGTGATATCCCTGGCCAACATCTCATATCCATATATCTCTCTGGTGATCAAAGAAACAATAGGCATAAACCACATATCAATCTTTTTTTCAGCCTCTTTCAAGAGTTCTTTAATCTCATCCTTATCTTCTGTTTGAAGCTCTTTAGAGATATCATCTTCTTTAAATTTTAATTCTTCCTCATAACTACTTACTGCCTTATATCTACTTACTACCCGTGCAATAATTGTTTCAAGTTCCCTCTGAAATTTGCCTTCGTATATCTTCCTATCCAGTTCCTTTCGAGAAACCCCCTTGTATTGCGGGAATATATATTTGGATAGGATTTTACCAAAGAGCAGGTCATAGCTAGTAAAGAGGCGGTCAAGGATTACCGGGGTATTTCTGTTGCACATAAAGAGATATTCTTTCTCGTTTATGGGTATGAAAAGAATTGAGTTAATTCCCTGGTCAACAAGTGGCCTCAACCCCTTTAAATTGGCATTACTTAAGTCATCGTAAGAACCACTTTCTTCTCTTAGAGACAATCTTTCTTCTATCATCGCCTTTTTTTCTGGATACATATATTTAACCTTAAGATTATCTCTTTCCTCTCCCTCTGCAACAAGGGTCATCTCTACATCAAAAAGCCTGCATATAGCTTTGAGAAATATATCTTCAATCCCTTTAGATTTATTCTTTTCCCATGCCTCAAAGACATAGTGGTAAAATCCCTTCTTAAATCTTTCAAGAAGGGTTTTTTCGTATGGACATAATTCATGGCTTTTATTCATAATCCTCTTTCTCACAAAATCTATTTACTCTCTATTGCCTCAACTATAGCTTCGTAAAGCACGATAATTTCCTTAGGCTTGTGTAATAAACTTGTTGGTCCACACCTTTTAATCTCTTTAATGTCAAACATATCGCTTACTGCAGTTAAAACAACCACTGGAATTTGGGGTGAATTCTTTGTCTCCCCCTCTCTTATCTTCCTCAAAATCTCAATACCTGTTTGTTTGGGGCGAACATCAGGTGGTATCCTGCTACCTTCACCATGGGGTAGCATTATATCTAAGAAGATAAGGTCATATTGGTTCTGGTTTAAATAATTTAAGGCACTATTCCCATCCTCAACTACATCTACCGCATAATTTTTTTCTAACTTCTTTATAAGTTCCCTAACCGTAATTCTCTCATCCTCAATAAATAGAATTTTCTTCATCTTTTCCTCCTTTTTGCCAATAGTATGGCAGAAAAATCTCAAAGATAGTATGGTATACATCGCCTTTCTCTTTTCCTTTCAAAAGTTCACTACTTACAATTATTTTCCCTTGATGTTCCTTTATAATCTCGTCAACAACAAATAAGCCAATTCCTGTCCCTGGTATCCATCTTATGGGGTCCATCATATTTTTCCCTCTATAATATTTTTTAAGGATACTCTCATATTCTTCCTTATCAATGCCCAAGCCGCGGTCAGATACAGAAATACTATAAGTCTTTTCTGCATCATTAAAGGATGCCTCAATAAAGATATCCCTGTCAAAATGGGAATATTTAACTGCATTATCCAGCAAATTACTTACTACCATCTCCATTGTATCCCAGTCAAACTCAGTTCTTTTATCAATAGCATCTCCATAAATGTTTAGCCTGTTTTCTTCATTTATAACGCTATATTTTCCCATACTTTTTCCGTCAATTATCACCCATTCTTTATCCTTCTTTTTGACTTCAATAGTTGGATTTTGCAAATACAAATGCCCTTCTTCCTTAAATGCCTTCAGTAACTCCTCGGAGAGATTGCTATTATCCAAGTTGCCCTGAAATTTTTTATTAATACTAAACAAATATATATCATTTGGTGGTAGTATGGTGATAATTTTAATTCTACGATTTGTGGCACTTGGTCGAAATCTCCTCGCACATTTTTTGATTAATACAACTATAGGATGGGATTGAAAATTATAATTCCACTCTCCCTTGCCTATAGTAGTAATATAATAATAATTTTTTATCTGATGGTCAAGGCGAACTACTCCATCTATAATCCCTTGAATAGCAAATTGGGTTTCTGAATCATTTGGATATTTTTCTTTTAAGTGCTCCTCAAGATAACCACTTCCATCAATTATAGATTGCATTGGTGATATTAGCCGATGGGTCATCTCGGACATAAACTCACTCTTTGTTTCATCTGTCAGGTAGAGGTCAATCTGTGATTTAATTCTCTCAGTAACAAGACTCAAAAACTCAGCACAATCACTATCAAAATCATTCTCTTCACCTTTGGGGTCCCCAAGAACAAAGAATCCTTTTGACCCATCCATTAAGACAATAGACTTTGCATAAATAGAATAATCAGGAGCAATTTCCAGAAGTGATTTTATCTCCTCTAAAACCTCAGTATCATTCAAATCTTTTGTAAGAAAGTAATCTATCTCATCCTTACTTTTAAATTTGCTCTTTATTAAATCTTCAATTACCCCTATCTTATCTTTAACAGAAACAGAAGAGCATTTGATTTCACATGTCTGTCCACCGCAATGAGTAATGATGCACTCCCCATTCCAGAGGAACATACTACATTTTGCCCTTGCAAATTCGGTTATTTTATTAACGATGGGCTGGAGAATATCTTTCAGAGATGTCCTGCCAACACTGTAATTATTGATGAAATATCCCATAATATCGGAAAGAAACTGTTGGTTTTTCAGGCGGCTTTCTGCATTGTAATTATCTTTACCAACTTTAATGATATCACCCGCTGCTCTCTCCAAGTTTTTAATCTCTTCCTGAAACTCTTCCTCACCAATTTCAGGAATATTATTTATTAAACCCTTTGCTTCAGAAAGCTCAAATTTCTTACCTTTCCATTTAACCCCTTCCTTTTCTCCGTCATAGACAGCCTCTTCTTTTAAAATAGATGGATGTTTCTTTACAAACCCTTCAAGCCTTTCGTAAATATTGCTTCCTTGTAATCTCTTTTTTCCACCAAATAGAACTCCAATAACCTTACCCTTAAAGACAAACGGAATAGCGACAACCGATAACCCCAGATGACAATAAACTACTCTTGGCTTTGTTATATTCTTTTCAATAATCTCTTTAGCCCTTCTTTGGGTATCAGTTACACATTCATGCTTTCCGGATGGAAAATGGTCATAATATTCACAAAGGGGTGTCCAATATCTTTTTAGAGTATCTTTGGGCAAAGGCACTCTGTTGATCTTTCCATTCTCATCCTTTTCTTCAACAACCAGGGTAGCTCCCAATTCACCAAGCCCTCTTAAAAGCAGTTCCAGTGTCCTCTCTGGAATCAAATCCGTAATCTTAGTAATCTCTAACGGCTCTATATTGCTAATCTTCATCTTTTTATCCTTCCTTTATCCATAAAATTCTTTTTTAACTCTCGATACTTATATCCTTTTGAACATCTCAGATATTTGATAAATCTTGCCACATCAAATCTATTTAACTGCTTTAACAAAAGCATGTTGAGTATGGTAACTAAAGAAAACATCAAATTCAGAAAGTAATTTTTCAAATCCAATTATTATAAGAGAAATTGGAGCACCTGTATCTACGATGGCAGATTCAGGCTGACTCCATGTCTCATAGGTCACAAACTGTACGACTGATAACAATCTAATCCTCTTATGTAGCTCTACCTCAGTTTTACCGTCAATTACAGGTTCTGTAGAAAAGAAAAGTTGAATCCTTTTATTTATAGTATTCTCGCCTGTCCCTCTACAAAAAGTGTAACAAGTGGCCTACCTATTTTTTGGCGTATAGATTCTTCCTTTTCATCGGTTAAATCTTTTCCAGAAGCTATTATCTTCTTGCCTGCAATTGCTACCCACATATCAGCATATTTTCTACGAAGAGCGTCATAATGTTCCAATGCCCATTTATGATCTTCCTAAAAGTCCGCTGGTAGACGCTCTTTTTCTTGTAATAAATGTATTTTAGGTAATATATTTATTCACCTCCAATTTTTTATGTTTATCTTCATCCTTTCGTAAAACAGCCACAAAGACAGAGCTATCAACTATTAAATTTATCATTTACCATTTCTCCCTTTAGTCTCGAATTTCATCAACTGCTGAAGGACCTTTCCACAAATTAGTAATTTCATCACTTAATAACATCAAATCACTCCATGCCAATTCAGTTGTTTTTTCTTTTTTGGTCTTTTTAGGAATCAATTTATAGTATCCTGCACAAATCTTTAAAAAAGTTCTAAAGTTTTATCCTCAAAAATGCCGATATATATTATATATAGTATAGAGTGGAAAAAAGTGATTGTCAACAAGTTTTTGCAGGAAAATTAAGATAAAAAATATTCATACAAACAGGATAACAAACCAACAAATTCTTAAGAAAATCTTCCAAAATGCCGATAAATAATAAAAATGGTATTTAATGGAGGAAAAAATGAAAAACTTTTTACTCTGTTGAATAATTAATTTTAACATCACTCCTTCCTTTTTCTTTGTTTTTTAAATTTTTACAAAGATTAAGTTTATTTACCATTTCTTTTTGTTTTTTAACTTAAAAGATTAAGCTAATTCACTCATCATTCCTCCCATAGTAAAGAAGGTAAATAGATTCATAAGGCTTACTTTTATCCCAACCTCTTTCTTTTGAGCTTCTATTGTCCTTCCTGCAACATACTCACCAAATATTCTTTTAAAGACCGAGTATCTTCCCTCTACCTTCCATCTCTTTCCATATCCATTATCTTCTCTCCATTTGTCTTTGTCTTTAAG
>DNCM01000076.1 GCA_003498085.1 bacterium | reverse complement strand
GCCACCCTCTTTCATTATGTTTATTATAAATTTCTAAAGACCTATTACTCCCTAATTCTATAGTAAAATCGTTATTTAGAATTTCATAATTATAAAAATACTCTTTAATCACATGTCCTTTATACCCTAAACACAAAATAAAATCTTTAAAACCATAGTGGGCATAAATCTTCATTATATGCCATAAAATAGGCTTATTTCCAATTTTTATCATTGGTTTTGGCAAATGCTCAGTTTCTTCTTTTAGTCTCATCCCAATCCCGCCACAAAAAATTACTACTTTTAGATTGTTCTTCTCCATCATCTTAGATTATCCAAATTGTTTATCATTCCATCTTAACCATAAATTTTACAATTTCACCACCACGGATTGCAATAATTGCCTCATTTATATCATCTTAAATAAAAAGAGTCATTCCATTATCTCCTTTAATACCTTATACACAAATTCTTTTGTGGCTTCAGTGCTCCTTACTGCTTTCTCTGCCTCTTCTTTGGTTGGTTCTAAAACAAATCCAGGATATCTTATATCTACAGCATAATCTGTCAACTCTTCTATATCTTCATCAGAGAGGGCTTTAAACCTACCATCCTCTTTGGCACAGAGAGCCAAAAGTTCATTTATATCATGAATTTTGTTAAAATGGACCTGCCTTGCTACCAAAAATGCCTTAAGGTATTTCTCTGTTGCCTGTTGACAATTGAAACAAATACCCTCGGTTATTGGTTCATTTTGCATCAGCTCATGCCTTGCAGCTATCAGATTTCTATCTGCCTTTCTTAGCCATTCTTTCACCAAATGCTTAATCTCTTCTTTCATAGATCACCCTTCCATAATGTATAGCAGGATATATTACACTGCCTATAATATCTTTATAGCTCTCTAATTCCTTTGGGGTTACGATAATAAAATCTTTGCCAATGCCTAAAGGAGGTATGTTTTTACGCAAAATTTTCTGTAATTGCCTTCTTTGACTCTGACTTTCTACATCAAAAACGATGAGCAAATCTATATCACTATCTTCATCTGGCCTGCCATAGCCGTAAGAACCAAACAATATCACCTTTTGAGGGGCTATCAAATCCTTTATATGACTGACAATCTGATCAATTACTTCTCCCATAGAACCCATCTTTATTTTACTCGTTTTCAATTCCCCTGCCATTCTAACTTAAATGACTATCCCTCCATTTTAACTATACACTTTACAGTCTCACCACTGCGGATTGCAACAATAGCTTCATTTATATCATCTAAATAGAAATAATGAGTTATCATATCCTTTAAATCAAATTTACCTTTTTGGTATAGAGCAATGTATTTCGGTATATCCACAGAAGGATTTGTTTCACCACCATAAGAACCAGTAATTATTTTATCAAAATGCAATGGTAATGTATAAATACTAACCTTTTCATTTATCGGGGGAACACCAACTAAAATGGTCCTTCCAGTTGCCGATGTTACGCAATATGCAGTTTCAATTACCTTAACAATACCTGTACTGTCAATAGCAACGTCTACCCCATCTTTTCCAACGACCTTTTCTATTTCTTCTTTTACATCTGTTTTCAAGGGGTTAATAGTATGGGTAGCGCCAAATTTCTCTGCCAATTTAAGCTTATGATCATAAATGTCTATGGCAATAATAGGATTTGCTGATACCAATGCTGCACCTTGAACTATGCATAGGCCAGCACTACCTACCCCAAAAACAGCAATCGATTCGCCAATCTTTAATTTTGCATTGTTATTGATTACCCCAAATCCTGTTGTTATTGCGCATCCCATCAAGGCTGCAATATCTAAGTTAACATCTTTCGGAACAGGAGTTAAGCGATTTTCAGAGACAACTGCATATTCATTGAATGTTGTTACCCAACCTGCATTAACAATTTTATCACCCCATTTATATTTTGGTGTTGGTGACTCAATTCCAAAGCCTTTTCGCCAATGCATTACAGCATAATCCCCTTTCTTTACCTTGGTTACGCCTTGGCCTATTTCTTCAACAATCCCTACCCCCTCGTGTCCAAGGAGATGAGGCAGGAATTTATCAGGTCCTTTAACTCCATCAATCTCCCCAATTTGTGAACCACAGATTCCACTACAAATAACTTTAACCAAAACTTGCCCATACTTAAGCTCCTCAGGTAGCTCAATATCCACTACGACCAATGGTCTTTTCAACTCTGACAATATTGCTGCTTTCATTTTATTCAAAATAAATGAAGGAATAGTCTCCTGTATATCCTGCCAATTCAAAGAACCATCCCCACTCTTTAGGTGCAAAAAAGCATTCACCAGTAAGAACCCAATACATCATATTTACCTTCTCTTCTTCTGTTCTGTATGACTCAACAACAAGATATTTATGTTTTCTGCCCACACGCTCCATCTCTTTTAGAGCAGAAACCATATCATAACAATAAAGATTGTGTAAAGTATTAACAGAGACAACAAGATCAAAACTTTTATCTTTATAAGGTAAAGACTTAGCATCACCAACTTGTAAAAAAGATTTAATTTCTTCTTTAGCATTTCGAATAGCATATTCAGATATATCAATACCCCGAACAATAACACCTGGAACAACTTGTGTAAAGTCGTAAAGCAAAAATCCCTTTCCACAGCCAATATCAAGGATTTCATCTCCGGGCTTGATATTATAATACTCTGCTATAGCTTTGGCTACTTTTTGCCATCTACCATCATACCTATAACCACCATATCCAAGTTTTCTATCCCCATCCCAGTAATCATATCCATATTGCTTCGCTATCTTAATTGCCTCTGCCTTAGGATATTCATTGACTCTTGCTAAATAATCCCTTTTTGTTGCTTTATGAATAACGCTCAAAAAATCAATATATTTTCCCATTTTAAGACTTAAATAGTGAAATTGCCTTAGAAACAATGTTATCTGTCGTTATTCCATAGAATTCCATTAAACTATTTTGAGAGCCATATTTTTCTGGAAAAATATCTGGTAAACCAATCATTGAAAATCTTTTTGATTCTGAAAAATTAGCACAAGATATAACCTCTGCTACAGCACTACCCAATCCTCCTGTGATCGTATGCTCTTCGACCGTTACGATAACCTTTACCTTGTTTGCTTCTTCTATAATTGCCTCTTTGTCGATAGGTTTTACAGTATGAATGTGTAAAACTCCACTATCAATACCATTATCTTTTAAGATATTTGAAGCATCTAAAGCCAACTTTAATGTGATACCTGTTGTGATAATAAGAATATCTTTTCCTTCTTTCATCTTGATAGCCTTACCTATCTCAAATGGATTTTCTGGTGAACTAACGATAGGATCCCCTCCTTTTGCAAGGCGGATATAGATCGGCCCATTATATTCTAATGTTTGAGGGATAAGTCGTCTCATCTCATCAGCATCGCATGGTGCAATAATTGTCATGTTTGGAATTGCCCTCATAATGGCAATATCCTCAAAAGCAATATGCGTTGAACCAAGTGGAGCATAAACAAAACCTCCGCCATTTCCAATGAGTCTTATTTTGAGATTATTCATAGCTGCATCAAGAAGAACTTGTTCGTGACATCTACGAGTCAGAAAAACAGCGATACCGTTTAGATAAGGAATCTTTCCATTCATAGCAAGCCCTGATATCATTCCGATAATATTAGCTTCAGAAATTCCTTCCATAAAATATCTATCTGGCATTTCTTTTTTAAACTGCTCAAGAGTACCTGCGCCAAGATCTGAGCCAAAAAAAAGGACTCTTTTATCTTTTTTTGCCAATTTATAAATTTCCTCTAAACAAGTCTTCCTCACTTTTCCAACCCTTCAAACATTTTCTTCATTTCCTCATCGGAAATGCCACTCTTATGGTGCCAAGAAGCGTTATTTTCAAGAAATGGAATTCCTTTACCTTTGACTGTATGACAGATAATTACACTTGGCTTTTTATCGTCAAATGGTACATTTTGAAATACTTTTCTAAGTGCCTTTATATCATGACCATCAACTTCCTTTACAACAAAACCAAAGTCTCTCCATTTTTCAGAAAAAGGCTCAAGTTCCAAAACCTCGGATATTTTTCCATAACACTGCATTTTGTTATAGTCAATAATGGCTATAAGTCTATTAAGTTTATGCTTACTTGCACATAAAGCCGCTTCCCAAACGGAACCCTCTTGGCATTCTCCATCACCAAGCAAAACAAATGTTCTGTAGTTTTTTTTCTCAAGTCTTGCATTTAAGGCAAAACCAATACCAATAGAAAGTCCATGTCCCAACGAACCTGTTGATGCCTCAACACCAGGAATTTTAATATATTCTGGGTGTCCTCCAAGAATAGTATCAGATTTACAAAAACGATATAGTTCTTCTTTTGGGAAAAAACCTTTTTTAGCCAGAGCCACATACAGTGTTAAACAACCATGTCCTTTGCTTAAAATAAATCTATCCCTATCTTCCCAAAAAGGATTTTTTGAAGAAATATTTAAGATATCCTCATAGAGAACCCGAATAATCTCTACTATAGACAAACTCGGAGGAATGTGACCCCTACGGCTATAGTTTATAATATTTAAAATCTCCTTTCTATATTCAATAGATATTTTGTCAAGTTTCATAGAACTCATAAGGAAATACTTTATTTTCAAACTCTTTCTTTGTTTCTTCAAGTTTATTCTTTGCTTTTTTTAATTGCTTGGCACAAATTTCATCTGAGGTTTGTCTTAGAAAAGCATTTAGTATGATCAAACACCATTTCAGTGATAGAATTGGATAAACTAAAGGCAATCTTTTGAACAAATTTTTATTTTTTAGGTATTCATAAACTCCTTCAAAGAAAACTTTTCTATAGATAAGTGGCACAGGAACAGCTGGTTGAAGGTAGAAATCTGCAATTAGTTTTACAGAGTCATCCCAGCCATAATATTCAAAATCAATAAAGACTAAAGAGCCGTCTTCTTTCTTTATTACATTATGAAACCCAAAATCTGATGGACTCAATGTTTTCTCATTCTCTTCAATGGGTCTATCTGTATCTATGTTTAACCTCCGTGCTTCTTTTTCTACAAATTCTTTGATATAAGTAAAAAATGGAATAAAGTCTTTTTCAAGATATGACTTAAGTGCTTCAAAAATATCATTTTTTCCTGACAAAACCATTAATTTTCCTATTCTTTCTTCAACACAGTCAATATAATCTTTTATCTTAAAACATGCTTCAGATGCTATTGGTTGCTCTTTAGCTTCTTTTTTAGTAGTCAGTCTATGCATTTCTCTCAAAAGTCCTAAAGCTTGATAAATTTCATTCTCTGTTATCTCTTCTGGATTAAGTTTATTTCCGTTGATGAATCTATAAATAGCAATTCTTTTTTCTTTATCTCCACAGATTGGCTCAGGAATTGCCCGAATCCCATTACTCCATAAAAAAGAAATGCCAAAGAATTCTGTTTGAAATCTATCCCTCAAATCTCCATCTCTAGTAATATATTTTTTGGCGAGATATTCTCTTTCTTTTGTTATAACTTTATAAATGAGGCTATTAAATCCATATGGCAAGGGTTCTATTGTAAGAGCATTCTCTTTTTTTGCCTTACTTAATAAATCTTGAATTATCTTATCCAAAGAAGTATCTCCAAATTTCATCCCAATTTTCTGCTATATAAATCTCAGAAGGAACATTATCTCCTGATGAAGAATATAAGATTTTTTGAACATTACTTGGAAATCCTGGATAGATCAAAATTTCTAGTAGGTCATCAATAAAATGGGTACATTTTCTTTTAACAATCTCACTAAGTTTTTCATCTATACTTCCAACAAAAATAGCGTCCTCTGGAAGCAATCCAAATCTTGAGAAAAAACCTCTATCTTCAAGCCATTTTTTTGCTACATCTCTAAGATTTATACGAGGACCTAATGCTGGATAGATTGTTTTATGGCTGACTATCGAAACTTTGATATTCTTATGCTTACAAGTATCCAGGAACCTGTCAACTCCATCAAATAGTTCTGCCTCATCCATATAGAGACCATAAACCAATCCTTGAAGTTTTATCCATTGTTCCTCTCCTTGGGGAAGTAATCTTATTGTATCACGAATTATCTGTTTATTCTTTTTTACATCCTGGGGAATAAGTCCTAACTTAAATGCATATTTATAGAATACATTATCATAAGTTACAATCGTATTATCAAAATCAATACCAATATGGACCTTCATCTTTTTCCAAAAAAATCTTGTATCCTATTCACAATATAGGTCAAATCGTTATCGCTTAAACCTTGGTGAATAGGCAAACTTAAAATCTTCTCCACTAAACTTTCACACACAGGAAAATCTCCTTTTTTATAGTCAAAAGTTTTAGCAACAATTTTCTGTAAATGTATTGGAATAGGATAATAGATCTTTGTTTTAACCCCATGCTTTTCAAGATATTTCTGAAGTTTATCCCTATTATCAGTCCGAATAACAAAGGTATAATAAACCGATTTTATATCACTATTTTCTGTTGGAAGATCAACAATACCTTGTAAATGTTTAATATAATACTTTGCTATCTTTCTCCTTTTTTCTATCCATACATCAAGATATTTCATCTTTATTAAGAGTATAGCTGCTTGGATTGTATCCAGACGACTATTATAACCCCAAATTTCCACTTCATTCCGATTTTTTAAACCAATATTCCGAAGCTGAACTAAAACTTTGTATAATTTTTCATCATTTGTTGTGATTATTCCCCCATCTCCACAAGCATTTAATGTTTTTAAAGGATGAAAACTGAAGCAGCCTGCATATCCTAAAGAGCCAACTTTTTTACCTTTATATTCTGCACCAATTGCCTGCGCTGCATCTTCTATTACGAAAAGGTTATACCTCTGTGCTATTTCAATGATTTGATCCATAGATGCTGGCTTACCTCCCAGATGAACAGGAATAATTGCTTTTGTTCTTTTTGTTATATTTTTCTCTACTAATTCAGGATCAATATTCATATCTTTTTTTACATCTACAAAAACTGGTTTTGCACCAGTTGCTACAATGGATGAAACTGTTGCTATAAAAGAATTTGGTACAGTGATAACTTCATTCTCTGGACCTATTCCACATCCTTTCAAGGATAGAAAAAGGGCATCTGTTCCAGAATTGACACCAATGGCGTATTTGACACCACAATAATCGGCTATTTTACTTTCTAATAGATTGACTTCCTCACCAAGTATAAAATCGGCATTTTCTAGAACTTGACTAAATGCTTCTATAAGTTCATCTTTCAATAATTTATGTTGTGTTTTTAAGTCTATATAAGGTATATTTCTCATTTTTTCTTATAAAATTTCTTTACTGTATCAATAATATATTGAAGTTCTTCATCGGTTAAATGTTGATGAACTGGAAAAGTTATAATAGAACTACAATCTCTCTCAGTATTAGGAAAATCTCCCTTTTTATACCCTAGGTAGCTACAACATTTCTGATATGGCAGAGGAATAGGATAATGAATCTTTACTTTAATACCTTTGTCAAGACAATATTTTAGCAACATATCCCTATCTTTTACCCTAACCATATAAAGATGAAATACATGACGTACATTTGCATGTCGTTTTGGAACATCGATAAAATCGGGAAGTCCAAAAAACGCTTCGTCTAATCTTTTGGCATATGCAATCCTCTTATCAGTAATCTTTTTAACATCATCAATCATACTAAGTCCAACTATTGCTTGCAAAGTATCCAATCTGCTATTTACCCCAAATATTTCAACTTCATCTCTGCTAACTAATCCATGATTTCTAAGAAGTCTAAGTTTTCTATTTAGTTCATCAGAATTTGTAGTAATCAAACCTCCATCTCCCCAAATATTTAGATTTTTTAAAGGGTGAAGACTAATTGTTCCCGTAATTCCAAAGGAACCTGCTTTTTTACCGTCAATATCAGCATCTATTGCTGTGCAGGAATCTTCAACAACTAATAAATTATATTTACTAGCTATTTCTAGTATTCTATTCATATTAGGAGCATTTCCAGTAAACCATACAGGCATTATTACCTTTGTCCTATCTGTTATTGCATCCTCGATTTTTTCAACATCAATCGTGAATTCATCATTTACATCTACAAATACTGGTCTTGCACCTACTGCAGCAATTGCACCGGCCGTAGCAATAAATGTCTCAGCGCATGTAATTACTTCATCACCTGGGCCAATTCCTAATGCTTTTAAAGAAAGGATAAGTGCATCTGTTCCAGAATTGACGCCAGTGGCATATTTTGTTCCTACAAGTTCTGCGATCTTACACTCAAATTCTTCTACTTTCTTTCCCAGCGTAAAATCTCCAGTCATTGCTAGCTCTTTAATACCTTTGATTATTTTATTAGTATAAGATTCTGGTTCTTTATTATCGAACTGTCTAGTTAAATATGAAAATTCTATTTTCATGATAAATAAATATACTTCAAAATTTTTTATGTATAAAAATTTCTCCTAATTCAGATTTTATTTTATTCATGGCTTATGTATATATCCAAGTGGTTGATTTTTTATCTTATCCCAATTTTTTTCAATCCAATTAATAACATCATCTAAACCTTCATCTAAAGTAATGTTTGGCTTCCATCCAAATTCTTGTCTTGCCTTACTTGAATCAAGGGCATAAAGGGCATCCTGACCAGGACGGTCTTCAACACCTTTCGTTACCTTTTCAAATAAAACATCCATTTTTTCGCAAATCTTCCTTACTAAATCCCTTATTGCAATACCAAAGTCTGTTGGAAGATAATTTGGCGAAAGATGATAGATCTCGCCAATCCTACCTTTTTCCATAGCAAAAAGCTCTCCTTTTGATATATCCCTTATGTGTATAAAAGACCTCCTAGCATTGCCACCACCGTGAAGTTCTATCATCTTTCCAAGCTTAATATAGATTATTGACCTTGGAATTATCTTATGCAATTGTTGGTATGCACCATAGACATTTGCTGAGCGAATCACAACTAGAGGAAAATTAAAGTTTTTTAAAAATGTAAAAAGGGATAAATCTCCTGCGGCCTTAGATGCCGCATATGGCGTACTTGGATTAAGCAACATGTTTTCCTTTACAAGACCACTGCAACTGCCATATACCTCTGGTGTTGATATATGAACATAACGTTTGATGAATTTGAAATCTTTTAATCTATTAGCTAAATTGGTTATAGCTACAACATTGGTTTGAAACCAGTGAGTAGGATTTTCCCAACTTGGTGCAACTTCACTTTGGGCAGAAAAATTGATTATGTAATCCGGCTTAAATTCGTTGATTACATCTATAATCTTATCCATATCTTTATTCAAGTCCATCTGGTAGAATTTAAAAGGATGATTTAAATGCCTTTTATATGGCAGAAATAATGAATCTTTCTCTTGTGATCGACTTATTCCAACAACTGAGTATTTTCCTTTTTCTAATAGCAGATCGACAAAATCACTTCCTGAAAAAGAATTGCTCCCTATAACAACAACTTTAATTTTATCCATATTATTTTAGATTTATAGCTTGCATTGTTTTTATATTATAATATTTGATATCATCTGAGTCTGGTATTTTACCCCCTTCAAAAGCGTTCTTTAAATCAAAGATTGCATCTTTTATCCCATATTTTGGAGTAAATCCTAATTCATCTGTTATCTTCCTTGACGAAACACGGTATGAGCGATTATCGTCTGATGGAACAGTTTTTATAGAGACATTACTTATCATTGATTGAACTATTTTAGCAATTTCTTTTACTTTGTAGTTTTCCCAGCCTGCATTATAGATCTTTTTATTAATTTTTTTATTTGGTAGCTTTAATAGATAAAGATAAAGGTCGGTCATATCTTGAATATGGATGTTTGGTCTCATCTGTTCTCCACCAAATACTGTAATCTCTCCTTTATTGATTGCCTGATTTGTCAAAATATTGACTGTAAGGTCAAGTCTTAATCTAGGCGAATAGCCACAGACTGTGGCAGGACGGACGATTGTTACAATAAAATTATCATCTGCTTCTTTCATAAGAATTTCTTCGCATTTTGCCTTATATCTAGAATAATCAGTAAGTGGTTCTAAAGATAGATCCTCTGTTACTTCTTCCTCTTTTTTTATTCCATAAACACTTGCACTTGATGCAAAGATAAATCTTTTTACCTCATTTTTCTTTGCGATTTCGACAAAAGGAATGAATGCATCATAGTTTATCGATTTGCTTAATTCTGGATTCAATTCATAACTTGGATCATTGGATATGCAAGCAAGGTGGATAACTGCATCTGCTCCTGGTATTTCTCTTTCTAAAAGGGCTATATCGCGAACATCTCCTTTAATCTCTACAAGATTTGGATGTGGATTTAAAACATCTCCATAGATATAAAGATCTACAACCTTGACATTATAACCATTTTCTAATAGCTTTGGAACTAAAACAGCACCAACATAACCTGCACCACCAGGAACTAAAACATTCCTAATCATTATTTTGTCCTTTTAATTATAACATTCACAATACAATGACAGATGGAATGATGTATATCTTCAACAGGCTCATATGCTTGTGATGGAACATAGAAGTTGATATCTCCCAACCTACGAAGTGGATTATCATCTCTAAATCCAGACAGGGTTATCACACCGAGATGTTTTTTTCTTGCCGCATCTACCCCAAGGAGAATATTTTCAGATCTCCCAGAGCTACTTATTGCAAAGAGTATATCCCCATCTTCAGCAAACATCTCTATTGGCTTTTCAAATACATGCTTATAGGCGAAATCATTGGAAATACAGGTTAAAAGAGACGAATCGTTAAAAGCAACTGCTCTAATTCCTCCATTCTTCCAGAAATCTGTTGCAAAATGGCTTGACATGGCTGCACTTCCCCCATTTCCGATGAATATTAACTTACCTTTATTTTCTGCCATTTTCTCTATCATAGAACAAGTAGAGGCAACTGCAATATAAAAGTCTATTTTATTACCTTGCATATCCGTCACCTTAATAGATTTAAGCAATCCCTCAATTTCCTTATAGTATTCTTCTGCTAAATTTTTCATCTTAACAATGCATCGATAAATTCATATAATTTTTCTGGAGGAACAGCTTCCCTATTACAAACAATCTGGACAGCTATGGCACCCACTGCATTTCCAACAAATGAGATTATATCTTCTGGTATATCCTTTGCAAAACAACAAGAAGTATAGGCAAAAAATGCATCACCCGCACCAATTCTATCAACAACCATTGTTGCAAGTGCTGGTGTCTGAATAAGTCCATTTTTTTGGGAAAAGCCAAGAGAGCCATGACTTCCTCTTGTTACAATCAGATATTTGGCATTTATTTTTTTTGTAAGATTCTCTACAA
>DNCM01000052.1 GCA_003498085.1 bacterium | reverse complement strand
GGTATGAATATTATCTCTTTATCATTTGGAAGGCTATTTATAACCTTTATCCCATTTGCAGATGTACAGCAATAATGAGACTCCTTTTTTATTTCTGCAGATGTATTGACATATGAAACAACTATAGCATCTGGATGTTCCTCCTTAAGCTTTCTTAATCCATCGACGGTAATCATATCTGCTAAGGGGCATCCTGCATTTATATCAGGCAATAGAACGAGTTTATTAGGAGAAAGAATCTTTGCTATCTCTGCCATAAAATGGACACCACAGAATACAATGATGTCTGCTTTAGTTTCCTTCGCCCTCATCGATAGATCTAATGAATCTCCAACAAAATCTGCGATATCTTGGATCTCACCCCTTTGGTAATTATGGACAAGGATTACTGCATTCTTTTTCTTGCAAAGCTCTTTTATTTTCTCTTCAATGCTTTTTGATTTTTGGTTTGAATTACTTGCTCTTATCTTTTCATCTACCAACGAAATATCGCAAGATCTCATAGTTAAAAATTATACCAGAGTCTTATAGGTAAAATCAACATTTGTAAATCACCTAGTTTTTGGTATATAATTTAAAATATGGATTTTCCAAAGCATATTGCTATCATCATGGATGGAAATGGAAGATGGGCAAAACAAAGGGGTCTTCCAAGGATTGCAGGGCATAGGGAAGGGATGAAGGCTGTTAAAAGAATAGTAAAATTCGCAGTAAACCTTGGAATCAAAACCCTTACCTTATATGCATTCTCTACAGAAAACTGGAAAAGACCAAAGGATGAGGTTTCTGGTTTAATGAACTTGTTTTGTGAGTATATAAAAAAAGAAATCGACGAAGTGATAAGTAACAATATTAAAATGTGTGTTTCGGGTGACATCGAACATCTTCCAAAAAAAATGCTATCTTTATTAAATCACGCAATTGAAAAGACAAAAAAAAATAATGGGCTTATTTTAAATATTGCCTTAAATTATGGAGGAAGAGATGAAATAGTACGGGTAACGAAAAGGATTGTAGAAAAGGCAATTATTGGTGATATCGCTCTTAATGAGATAGACGAAAATCTTTTTTCTTCATTCCTTGATACTTATCCGTTACCCGATCCTGATCTTCTTATAAGGACAAGTGGCGAGACAAGGATTAGCAACTTTCTCCTTTGGCAGATAGCATATACGGAAATCTGGATAACCTCTGTTCTCTGGCCAGATTTTTCGGAAGAACATCTTTTGGAAGCGGTCGAAGATTACAAGTTAAGAAAAAGGAAGTTCGGTGGAGTTTAATTTCAAAAAATTTTTTCTTCCTGCTTTGTTCTTTCCATTTTTTGGATGGACTGTGTTTTCAAAAAATGAGGCTTTTTTTGTTATTTTGATTGGCTCTATTGTTATTCTTGGACTTATGGAGTTTTATAATATGGTCGAGAAGGAGGATTGGTGGTTCCTTGGTCTTTTTGGCGGGATTGTCTTAGTTGGTGGTGCAGGTTATGGTTATCCTAAAGGACTTTCATTTCTTTCATTATTAGAGATTAAACTCATAATATCTGGGATAGGAATCTTTTTTCTCATAACAAGCCTATTTAGCAGAAAATTCCTTTCGCTTATTACGAAAATTAGCCCTCTTGCTATTGCTTTCGGACTTTTTTATGTTGGATGGTTATTAAGTCATCTCATCCTTATAAAAAAGTTTGATAATGGATGTCAATTACTTCTATTTCTTTTTGCTGTTGTTTGGTCAGCAGATGCAGGAGGATGGCTGATTGGTAGACACATTGGAAAACATAAAAATATCTTTTTTATCTCTCCAAATAAGTCACTTGAAGGACTTGTTGGAGCAATCTTTACATCTGTAATAGTCTCAATTATTTTTAGAAAATGTGTAGACCTTGGCATCGTTGAAGCAGTTAGTTTTGGCATTTTATTCTCTTCGGTTGGTATATTGGGAGACCTTTGCGAATCAAGCTTTAAAAGGAATGTAGGAAAAAAGGATTCTGATTCATGGATCACCGAATATGGTGGAATCCTCGATGTATTTGACTCAATAATACTTTCTGCTCCTGTTTTTTATTATCTTCTTATTTTTTATAAGGGGGCTTAGCTTAGCGGGAGAGCGTTGGCTTCGCATGCCAAAGGCCAGGGGTTCAAATCCCCTAGCCTCCAATTTTGACAACAGCAGACCAGTTAAAAAGGGATTTGAAGCCAGCCGAAGGCTGGCCGGGAACGAGAGATTTTGTTAGGCGAAAAGGAAGTGGGCGAGCTTTGAGCCTTAAAAAATCCGAAGTTCAAATCCCCTAGCCTCCAGTTAGACGAAATCCCTAAGCCCTTTTAGGATATCTTCCAAAGGGGGTATATCAGAAAACCATTCCTTTTCCGTTATCTCATTTGTGCACGCACAATAGACATTGGAAATAAGCTTTACAAGGCCTTCCGGCAATGGTTGTGGCTTTAAAAGGCAAATCTCTTTCCAATTTTTTATGTCTTTTTTCTTCGCAACCTCTGTTGCCTCATACCATTTTGTATTACGGTAGTACATCCTTGCTATCTCCTTGCTTACTGGAATGTCATTATAAGTGAACCTACACTCATCAAGTGTTCCAATTGCATCAACAAGGATAAGACAACGATTCTCATCGAAGCCAAACTCAAACTTTCCGTCCTCGTTTGTAAGGCCTATCTTTGTGAATTTTTCAGTGATAAGCCTATTTATCCTTTGGGTTATATCCTTCATATTTTTTATTTCTTCATCTTTCAAACTGCACATCTTTTTTGCCTCTTCCCAAGATATATACCTATCGCTTGCCTCAAGTTTTGTTGAAACGTCTAATATTGGAGTATCCAGCCTTTGTCCAGGAATGGGCATCTCATCAAGACCAATCTCATCGATGGTTAGCTCTCCTTCTTTAAGTCTTTTAAAGATACTTGAGGATGGACCAAGATAATTTCTGTATATGATCTCAAGTGGTATTAGAAAACACCCCTTTATTTCTCGATAAAGACTGTAGTCATAATTTCCATTTTTTATCTCTGGTTTTATAACAGAAAGGAGTCTAATTTCCATGATATTGCTTGGAAATTTTAATTCACTAAGCCTCTTTGCCACGCCATCCTCAACTATACCCAGATAATGAGTAAAGATGCCCATCTCCTCAAGTTTTTCGAAGAAGTATGAAGAAAGGATACAGATTGCAGTGCCTTTTTTCTGAATAAGATCTGGCATTTCTCCCCAATCAAAGACAGAGTATCTATTGGAAAAATAAAACCTTGCTACACCTACTTTATCTTCTGTTGCTTCCTTTATAACAATAGTATCTTTTGTGCTTCCCATTAAAATTTAATTATATTAAAAAGAATGATTTTTGTCAAAAGAAAAATTTTTGACCCAATTTCAAAAAATTGTTGCGAATCATTTCACTCTTAATATACATTATTATAAATGAAGATAGTTGTTACAGGCATAGGAGGAAGGATGGGTTCATCTATCGCAAGGATTACAGATAGTGACCCTGAAGTTAAAATCGTTGGACTTGTTGAAAAAAAAGGGCATCCACTTGTAGGTGCACATCTTTATGGAATAGAAATTGTAGATGATTTATCGTCAGTAATCAATACCTGCGATTGTTTAATTGACTTTACAACACCTGTTGCAACAATTGAAAATGTAGATATTGCCTTTTCTGTAAAGAAAGCTATTGTCATTGGAACAACAGGTTTTTCTCCTGATCAAATGGCACATATAAAGGAAGCATCAAAACATATACCAATACTTTGCTCATCAAATATGAGTTTTGGAATGAATGTTCTTTTTAAAATACTCCCCTTGCTTTCTAAGGAACTTTTTGATTTTGATGTAGAACTCATTGAGGCACATCATAGGAACAAAATAGACGCACCATCTGGAACTGCAAAAAGATTACTTGAGGCATTAGGAGTAGAAGGTCCTCATAAGATAGTCTATGGAAGAAAAGGAAATGATAAAAGAAAAAAAGGAGAGATTGGTGTTTTTTCAATAAGAGGTGGGGATATCGTTGGCGATCATACTTTAATATTCGCAGGAGATGGAGAAAAGATAGAGATAACCCACAGTGTTACATCCCGCGATTGCTTTGCATATGGGACAATAAAAGCTGCAAAATTTATTGTCAAGAAAGAAAGGGGCCTATATTCAATGCTTGATGTTATCTAAGTTATAGATTTCACTTAAAAACGACATTCCCTTCTTCAACAACTACATCTATATTTTTCTGTTTTTTGAATTTTCCTTTTAGGATTTCCTCAGCCAAGGTATCCTCAATATACTTCTGTATTGCCCTTCTTAGGGGCCTTGCACCATAGGATTCATCATAACCTTTTTCGATTAGGAAATTAATCACATCATTATTTAAAGAAAGGGTAATATTGTTATTCTCCTCAAGTTGGCTATTTAGTTTATCTATCATAAGATGTACTATCTTCTCAATATCCTCCTTTGTTAAAGAATGAAATACTATTATTTCATCTAGCCTATTTAAAAACTCGGGGTTAAATACCTTTTTTACTTCGGACATAACCTTCTCCTTCATTTTCCCATAGCCTATCTCTTTATCCTGTGGTCTAAACCCCAAAGCCTTCTTTTCAAATATCTCCCTTGCTCCAATGTTCGATGTCATAATAATAACGGCATTTCTGAAATCAACTCTATGACCAAGATTGTCTGCTAAATGTCCATCATCGAAAATCTGAAGGAGGATATTGAATACATCTGGGTGTGCCTTTTCAATCTCATCAAGCAAAATAACAGAATATGGCTTTCTCCTAACTTTTTCTGTGAGCTCACCTCCTTCTTCATAACCCACATATCCAGGTGGTGCACCAATAAGCCTTGATACTGCAAATTTCTCCATAAATTCAGACATATCTATCTGAATTAGGGCATCTTCATCATCAAAGAGGAATTCTGCCAATGTTCTTGCAAGCTCTGTCTTTCCAACCCCTGTTGGTCCAAGAAATAGAAATGAACCCATTGGTTTTCTTACATCCTTTAGTCCTGTTCTTGCCCTTCTCATTGCCCTAGATAGAGCCGATATCGCCTCATCCTGACCTACTACCCTTTTATGCAACTCCTCTTCCATTCTTAAAAGCCTTTCACTTTCTTTTTCAACAAGTTTATAAATTGGAATGCCTGTCTGTTTTGATATAAGCTCTGCAATATCTTCATCAGCTACAACATCTTCCTTTTTTGAATAGCCTTCCTTTTCCCATTTAGCCTTTGTCTCTTCATATTCCCTTCTTGTCGTCCTTTCTTTATCTCTCAAAACAGCGGCTTTTTCAAATTCTTGGTTTGCAATTGCCTCTTCTTTTTCTTTTGTTATTTGAGTAAGCTCCTTCTCTTTTTCTTTAAGTTTTGGTGGAAGCGTTGTCTTCTTTAGCCTTGCATGAGAACCAGCCTCGTCTATCAAGTCAATTGCAGAATCAGGTAGAAACCTATCAGAAATATACCTATGAGCAAGCTTTGCTGCTGCAACTAAAGCATTGTCATCAAACTTTACCCTATGATGTGCCTCATATTTATCCCTTATTCCTTTCAAAATCTCTATTGTCTCATCAACGGTTGGCTCATCGACCATAATCGGTTGAAACCTCCGCTCAAGTGCCGCATCCCTTTCAACATACTTCTTATAGTCATCCAAGGTTGTTGCGCCAATACATTGCAATTCTCCCCTCGCTAAAGCTGGTTTTAAGATACTAGACGCATCTATTGCGCCTTCTGCACCACCTGCACCAATTATTGTATGCATTTCATCAATAAACAGGATAACATTTGGAGATGACCTGGCCTCATTCGTTATCCTTTTAAGCCTTTCCTCAAACTCACCCCTATACTTTGTTCCAGCAACGATTCCTGGAAGATCTAAACAGAGGAGTCTTTTGTTTGCCAGTATCTCCGGAATCTCGCCCTTTACAATCTTCTGTGCCAAACCCTCAACTATCGCTGTCTTCCCAACACCAGGATCTCCTATCAAAACAGGATTATTCTTTGTCCTTCTTGCCAATATCTGGGTAACCCTTTCTATTTCATCCTCCCTTCCAACAACTGGATCAAGTTTATCTTCACTAGCCAATGTCGTTAAATCCCTTGAAAAATGATCGAGAACTGGGGTTGTCGACTTTCGCTTTGCTTTCACCCCTCCTAGAACAAAAGGAGTACCTCCTTCAACGTTACCTAAAATATTTGCCATTTCTTTTTTTGCCCTCTCAAGTGTCACGCCCAATTTTGCAAGAATCTTTGCTCCAACACTTTCTTCTTCCTTTATAATGCCAAATAAAAGGTGTTCTGTTCCGATATAGTTATGCCCTAGATTCCTTGCCTCTTCCATTGCAAGTTCGAGAACCTTTTTTGCATGCGGGGTAAATGGAACATTTCCCATTATAGCAAGTGAACCGCCAGATGGAACTTCCTTCTCTATCGCCATTTTTAAACCCTCAAGGTCAACACCAAGATTTCTTAAAATCTCTGCAGCAACACCCTCTCCTTCACTGATAAGACCCAATAAAATATGTTCTGTCCCAAGATAGTCATGACCCAACCTCTTTGCCTCATCTTGGGCAATTGCCAATATCCTCCTTGCTCTTTCTGTGAATCTTTCAAACATACTTAAAAGATATTATATTATAAGAACTATCTATTAGCAACTAAATTTTATATATATTGCTCTTTTAAATTAATAATGGTAAAATATAAATTAAAACGATGTTTGTTGGAAGGGAAAGAGAGCTTGAAATTTTAAATGCTGCAAAGAAAGGTCTTCTTTCTGGAAGTGGTGATATCTATTTTATCTGTGGGATAAAGGGCATAGGAAAAACTTCTCTTCTTAATCATTTTTTCTTACAAAATGAAGATATTGACAAAGTTTATATTGACCTTAAGAAACTTTCTCTTTCTCCCGAGCTCTTCTGTCTTCATTTTATTGGAGAAGTTTTATTTTCATTAGCAAAAGACACGGGAGAAAAAAAGGGGTATTTCTCTGAAAGATTTCAAAAAGTATTTATCGATAACCTTAATTCTCAAAAAATAGCCAAACATCTTGCCCCTCTATACGATGAGATAGAAACTAAAAGGCCCGATTATGAAAAAATCCTTGATATTACTTTTTCCTTTCCCTCTATCCTTTCGAAAGAACTTTCTTTAAATCTAGCAATTCTATTGGATGAATTTCAGTCCCTTTCCTTCCTTTTAAATTATAGGATAGAGCCGTTTTCTATTTTTAAAAAGGCAACAAGAAATAATGGAATTTTGTGGATCCTTGCATCATCAAAAATAAGTCTAGGAGCAATGTTTAAAAATCGCTTCATTCTTTCTAGTTTAAGCAAAGATGAGATAAAAAAGCTTGCGGAAGGTTTCGATGAAGATAGATTATGGCATCTTACGGGAGGTATTCCATATCTAGTTCTTGTCCTAATTGATAGAGCAAAGAGGCAAGGGGAACTAGAAAAGGTATTTTGGGATGAGTTTTCCCCACAGGGAAGGCTTTACCAGTATTGCGAAGATATAATAGACGAAGCAATTTATAATGCAAGGGGAGAGGGCCTTATCAAGGCAGTGTTAGTATCCATTGCATACAATAAAAATCCAAACCTTACAAGAATAGCAAAAGACATAAGGAGAAAAGCAGGGATAGCAAAAAGCCTTATTACAAGACTAATGGAAACAGAACTCGTTGTTTGCAAAGATAAAAGGTATTTTATTCCAATTACGCTTATTTCTTGGTGGATAAGTCTTTATTATTATGGAAAAATAGATGATGAGATAGCCGAAAAACCCGATAATTTTCTAGAATTACTCGATAAATTTGATAACCAGAAAATAGATGGAGGAATATTTGGAACAAAGAAAGATGTAGTCCTTCCAAAATTTTATTCTAGGACAAAAAGAAGGATTGGCGATATTTTAGAAATTGAGGCGGTGGGCGATAAAGAAGTATGGCTTATCAGGATTCTTGAAACAAGAATTGCAAAAGAAGACGATATAAAATCCTTAATCAAAGAAGCAGAAAAGAAACAAACAAAACCCTGGTTTGTTTCAAAAGAAGGGTTTGTGAGTGATGTTTTCCTCGAAAAAAGAGATATTATGCTTTCTATATGGAATGATATAGAAGAACTCAAGAAAAAACTGTAAAAAGTTGCAAGCTGTTTTATGTTTGTTATATACTATGGGGCGGATAGTTCAGTGGGAGAACGCCTGCTTCACGCGCAGGAGGCCGCAGGTTCAAATCCTGTTCCGCCTAGTGTGAAGAAAGGATATAAGTGAAGGTAAAAAAGACGATAAATTTTAGTTTTTATGAA
The DNA here is from genome assembly GCA_003498085.1 of bacterium. Lineage (GTDB taxonomy): Bacteria > UBA9089 > UBA9088 > UBA9088 > UBA9088 > UBA9088. Next base: position 17,871 of record DNCM01000052.1, on the reverse strand, counting down.
AAGGATTTAAAATAAACCTGCCCTCGGCAGGGCAAAAAGTAGTATGTGAAAGAAAAAATAGAATTACTTAAGGCTTTACAAGAAAGGGATACTTTAATCAAGGAAAAAGAAGAAACGATTGTAGAAATCCCAAAGATAATCCAAGAGGAAGAAGAGAAGATAAAAGATTTAAATAAAGAAATTGAAGAAAAAAAAGCCTATTTTGAGGAATTGAAGAAAAAGCTCCGCCATAATGAAAGAGAGCTTTCTATTTATGAGGATAAGATAAAGGGTTTTAAGTCCCGTATCTATGAGATAAAAACAAAAAAGGAATTAGATACGTTAGACAGCGAGGTTGCGAAATTAGAGAAGCAAAAAGGGCAACTTGAGGAAGAGAGTCTTCTTCTTATGGATGAAATTGATAATGAAGAAAGAATTCTTAATGAAAAGATAAAGGAGAAGGAAATAAAGGAGCAAGATTTTATAAAGAAAAGAGATGAATTAGAGCTTAAATTTAAGGAAGCAAAAATAAGCCTTGATACTGCGTTAAAAGAAAAAACAGATATTGCATCACATCTTGAGCAAAATATATTGAATTTATATGAGACGATAAGAAAAAATAAAAATAATATCGTCCTTGCAAGGATTGAAGGAAATATCTGCGGTGTATGCCAAATGAGTTTAAGACCACAAGCTATAAACGAAGTAAAAGAATGTCAAGAAATTATAAGATGTGAATCGTGCTTGAGAATCCTTTATATTTAATCTATATAGATGGTGCATCCTCTGGAAACCCAGGTCCAGCAGGCATTGGTATTCTTGTTTGTCGAGATGGAGAAAAAATACATTCTATTTCCCGCTCAATCGGGAAAACAACAAACAATGTTGCTGAGTATAAGGCTTTAATTACAGGACTTAAGTATGGGGTAAAAAATGGTATCAAAAATACCAAAGTCTATTCTGATTCAGAGCTTATTGTAAAACAGATTCAAGGAAAGTATTCAGTAAGGGATATTAGGTTAAAAAAATTATATAGGGAAGCTATGTCTTTAATAAAAAAGATCTCTACAATTGAGGTTATTCATATTCCAAGTAAAGAGAATAGAGAGGCAAATAGATTGGCTCAAACGGGTATAAAATATTAAAATTAAGGAGGGAGAGTAATAATGGATGAAAAAGAGATGGAAGGAAAGGTAAAGGAACTTGAGGAATTATATGAAAAGACTATCTCTTTATGGGCAAAGAGTATTGACGGCAGGACAAGGTATACTCAAGAACATTCGAGCAAGGTCAGAAAGTATGCAGAGGCAATAGGAAAAAGATTATACCTATCAGATGATGAGATGAAGGTTCTTACAATAGCTAGCATCCTCCATGACATTGGAAAGGCTGATGTTGCTGTAGAGATATTGAATAAGCCTGGTCCTTTGACAGATGAGGAATATAGGGATATAAAAACACATTCTGCGAAAGGAGCATCACTTTTGAGGTCTATTGATATGCTTAAATCTGCAGCTAATGCTGTCCTTCACCACCATGAAAGATATGATGGATATGGTTATCCAGATGGATTAAAGGATGAAGAAATTCCATATCTTGCAAGAATCCTTAGTGTTGCTGATAGTTTTGATGCAATGACTTCAGAGCGACCGTACAAGCCAAAGAAATCTATCCATGAAGCAATCATTGAACTTCAAGATAATGCGGGTACCCAGTTTGATCCAGAGACTGTCGATGCATTCATCCATGTTTTGCGTGCAAATCCAGGAATTATTGGATAGCCGAAGTGGCGAAACTGGTAGACGCGCATGGTTCAGGACCATGTTCCTGTAAAAGGAGTGCGGGTTCGACTCCCACCTTCGGCATAAATTCAAATGTTTTGTGATATCTGTGGGATAAATAAGGCAAACATTCATTTCAAGCAGATAATAAATAACCAAACAACCGTAATACATCTTTGCGAACAGTGCGCAGAAGAAAAAGGTTTTAGTATTTCAAACATTCCCTCTTCATTCCCAGAGATATTTGAGTTTTTTTCAAATTTATTTAAGGAGGAGGCAAGGGAGTTTCCGCAAGAACTTCGGTGTCCATCTTGCGGGATGACTTTTGAACAGTTCCAAAAAAAAGGAAGGCTTGGTTGTTCCGGCTGTTTTGAAAGTTTTAAAGAACCTCTTAATTCCATCCTTCAAAAGATCCATGGAGGAATAACCCATCTTGGAAAGGTGCCTACATATCTTCTTGAAAAACTTCCCAAAGAAAAACAGATTGAAGACTTAAAAAGTAAGCTTAGAGAAGCTGTTGCAGAAGAAAACTACGAGGAAGCTGCAAGAATAAGGGATATGATAAAACAACTAAAATGTTAGAGAAGTATGTTAATGAATTTCCAGAGTGGCTTAACGCAAAAGGGAAATTTGCAGACATTGCCGTAAGTACAAGGATTAGGCTTGCAAGGAATATAAAGGACATTCCATTTGCATATTGGGCAAGCATGAGGGATTTAAAGAGGACAACAGATATGATTACATCATGCATAGAAAATATTGACATGCTTAAAAATTCCGATATAATAACCATCAACGAACTTTCTAATGTTGAAAAACAATTTTTAGTAGAGAGGCATCTCATTTCTCCAGAGCTCCCCTCTTCAAAATTTGGCTCTGTTGTTATCAGCGAAAAGGAGATGATCTCCATAATGATAAATGAAGAAGATCATTTAAGAATACAGGTTTTATCAAGTGGTTTTAATTTATTCGATACATGGAAAATTCTCTCATCTCTTGATGATAAGCTTTCTTTTAATCTTCCTTATGCATATTCGTTTAATTTTGGTTATTTGACATCTTGTCCAACGAATGTTGGGACAGGGCTTAGGGCATCTGTAATGCTTCATATACCTGGACTTTCCCTTGCAAATAAAATAGAAAAACTTCTTCCTGCACTCTCAAAGCTTGGGATGGTATCAAGGGGTTTTTATGGAGAAAAGTCTGAAAGCTTTGGTGATCTCTTTCAAGTTTCAAATCAAATAACACTTGGGAAGAGAGAAGAAGAACTAATTGAAGAGCTTCAAAAGACTGTTTCCCAGATCATCAGTTATGAACAAGAAGAAAGAGAACTTCTTAAAAAACATGGTAGCTTTCAGCTTGAGGATAGGTTCAAAAGGGCTTATGCATTACTCCTTAATGCAAAAGTTATTCCATCCAAAGAGGCAATTGAACTTTTATCGGTTGTTCGTCTAGGGATATTACTAGACCTTCTTCCTCCTACCCCCCTTGAAAGATTAAACAGGCTTCTCATCATAATCCAGCCTGCACATCTTCAGATGGTTGTAGGAAAACCATCTGGTCCAGATAAAAGAGATATTGTGAGAGCAGAACTCATTCATAAGGAGTTTTTATGAAGGCTAATAAATGGTCAAAGTAAGCATAATTGGAGCAACAGGGTATACAGGAAGGGAACTCATAAGAATTTTGCTAAGGCATAAAGAGGCTGAAATCATTCATCTTTCTGCAGATATAGAGGAAGAAGTACCAATTTCAGAAATATTTCCATCCTTAATGTGCGATATCCCTGTGAAAAAAGCAATAAATATGGGAGGCTTAATAGAATCCGATGTCATCTTTTTATGCCTCCCTCATAGAGTCTCGATGGAACATGTTCCTTCTTTATTTGATCTTGGAAAGAAAATCATTGACCTATCCGCAGACTTCAGGCTAAAAGATCCAAGTGTTTACGAAGAATGGTATAATACAAAGCACCTTGCACCACACCTTGTTAAGAATGCAGTTTATGGTCTGCCTGAGCTTTATTACGAAAAGATAAAAACTAGTTTGCTTATAGCAAATCCCGGTTGTTATCCAACATCAGCAATCTTGGGCCTTGCGCCAGTTATAGAATTTATAGAAAAAACATCGATTATCATCGATGCGAAATCTGGTATTTCTGGGGCAGGAAGAAACCCTTCCTTTCTATTCCACTTTCCTGAGGCAAATGAATCAATCAAAGCATATTCTGTATTTATCCATAGACATACTCCAGAGATTGAACAAGAGCTTTCGCTTTTGGCGAAAGAGAAAATAGGCGTTACCTTTGTTCCACATCTTATTCCTATGGACTATGGTATCCTTTCTACAATATATGTAAGGCTTAAAGAAGATGTAGATATTTTTGATATTTATAATGAATTTTACAAAAATTGCCCATTTATTAAGATACTCAATGATCCTCCTCGGACAAAGGATGTAGTAGGAACAAACTTTTGCCTTATAAATCCTTTAAAAGAGAAAGGGCAATTGGTCATCACTTCCTGTATTGATAATCTAATAAAGGGTGCATCTGGCCAAGCTGTACAAAATATGAACGTTATGTTTGGTTTTCAAGAAACAGAGGGGCTTATCTAATTTTCTATGGAGGGCCTGCTTACCATTCCTGGAATAAAGGTAGGGGGGATACATTGTGGGATAAAAAGAAAGGGAAAGGACTTATCTTTAATTTATTCTGAAAGGCCATCAAACTGGGCAGGAGTATTTACCAGAAATAAAGTTACATCTCCTTGTATCACATTTAACAAAAGAAGAAAGAACAATAAAATTTCTGCAATAATTATAAATTCAGGGAATGCGAATACAGGAACAGGAAAGAGAGGAATGGATGATGTCAAAAAAATAGCAAGGATTACTGCAAAAAACTTAAATGTTCTTTACAGTTCTGTTCTTGTTGCCCATACGGGAAAAATAGGTGAGTTTCTTCCTATGGAGAAAATAGAGCCGGGAATAAAAAGGCTTGTTGCAAGCCTTCACTATGGAACCCAGGATGATTGTATGGAGGGGATTATGACAACAGACAGAACAAAAAAAGATGTCTTTCTTGACCTTGGCTTTTGTAAGATTGCAGGAATTGCAAAAGGGGCAGGAATGATATACCCTAATATGGCAACAATGCTCTCATTCATCGTAACAGATGCCTGCTTTGGAAATAGTGAATTAAAAGAAATTCTTAAAAATTGTGTAGATGAGACATTTAATAGAATAAGTATTGATGGTTGTACATCTACAAATGATATGGTAATAATTATGGCAAATGGTACGGCAGGAAAAGTTGATAGAGATAAGTTTTCTGATGGCTTACTCTTTATCTGTACAGAGCTTGCAAGAAAGATAGTTAGGAATGGAGAAGGTGCTACAAAAATTATAAGGATCGTTGTAGAAGGAGCAAGAACAAAAAAAGATGCGAAAGCTATTGCTTCAAGTATTGCAAACTCTCTTCTTGTAAAAACAGCAATGCACGGGGAAAATCCAAACTTTGGGAGAGTGTTGTCCGCCTGCGGCACAGATCTTCTTGCTAAGATAGACCCGAAGAAGATAAAGATTTGGCTTCAAAACCATCTTGTAATTTACTGTGGAGTAAAGGCTGAGTTTGATAGAGAGAGGGTAAAAGAGGCATTAAAGGAAAAGGAAATTGAAATAAGAATTGAACTTGGTCTTGGAAGCGAAAGTATGGTCTTTCTTACATGCGACCTTTCCATTGAATATGTCAAAATAAACACAAAATATAGCTAAAATAAAATTTTCAAAAAAATTTGACTTTTAGATTAAAAAATAGTAAAATATTTTTTGAGGTAAAAATGAATTTAATTATTTATGTTTTTGCTTTAATACTCTCTATCGTTATCCATGAGATTGCTCATGGGTTTGTTGCAGATAAATGTGGCGACCCAACAGCAAGGCTTTCCGGAAGGCTAACCCTAAATCCCCTTAACCATCTTGATCCAATTGGCTCAATTCTTATTCCTTTATTTGTTTTTATAACTACGATTCCAGTTCCAGGATGGGCAAAACCTGTTCCCGTTAATCCCTATAACCTTAATAATCCAAGAATTGATATGGTGAAAGTCGCCTTTGCCGGTCCTTTTGCAAATATAGGGCTTGCTGTTGTTTCATCTATTATTCTTAGGCTTCCAATTATTCCACCTAATACATATCTTGAACATTTATTTCTTTGTTTTGTTGTAGCAAATTTCCTTCTTGCGCTTTTTAATCTCATACCTATACCACCTCTTGACGGCTCAAGGATTGTTGCTGGGCTCCTACCTAGTACCTCCTTTCGGCCTAGCCCCCTTGAGCCATTTGGCTTTATCATTATTATATTATTGCTGTACTCTGGGGCCTTCAAGTTTATTGTAAATTTGGCACTCTATCTTTCATGCCTTGGAGTTGGTGAGAGATTTCTCCATTTTGCTTTATGACCTTGGAAGAATTTTGGGAAAAGGCAAGAAATGAGACACAGGTCTTAAGGGCAAGGGCGAAACCCCTTTCAGACCTACAGAGTACAATTATTGACTATCTCCTACTCGCTGAGTCCCAAGCTAATCCAGGAAATACAGTTGTCAGAAAAGGAAAGGTTTGGGTCCATAAGCCATTGATTATTCTGCCAAAAGAAGTTCCTATATTCGAAGGGTTTGATTTTGAGGATATGGATGATGTCCCTTCATTTATGTTTATGAGGGGAGTTCAGTTTCCAGCATTAAAATATAGCAATATAATAGATTCAATTGAGATCTACAGAGGAGTCCTCTCTTCAGCAATAGATGATTTTATGGAGAGACTTCAGCAAATGGAAGATATAAAGACTGGGTTAATCAAAGGAATTGAACAAGGATGGCAATTTTCTGTTCTTATCTATGTTGCATTTCTTGTTTTAAGGCAGGTTCCATCTGATATAAGAAGGATAATTGAGGATATAAAAAGAAGAATGGAAGGAGATCAATGAAACTTTGGCAAAAGGATTATGAAATAGATAAAAGGATAGACGGCTTTGTTGTAGGTGATGATTGGCTATTTGATCAGAGGTTAGTAAGGTTTGATGCAATTGGAACAATTGGCCATATAAAATCATTAAATAAACTTGGAATTATAACGGATGATGAAGAAAAGAAGATAAAAAATTGCCTTCTTGAGATAATTGAGCTTGATAAAAAGAAAGAATTTGTTATCTCGCCTTCTGATGAAGACTGTCATACAAAAATAGAAAACTACCTTATAGAAAAACTAGGGGATGTTGGAAAAAAGGTTCACACTGGCCGTTCAAGAAACGACCAGGTAATTTTGGCAATAAGGCTCTATTCAAAATCTACCCTTATTGAAATAAGAAAAAAAACCATATCCCTTATAGAGGCCTTTTTAAATCTTGCAAAGGAAGGAGAAAATATTCCAATGCCAGGAAGGACACACCTACAAAAGGCAATGCCGTCATCTGTTGGACTATGGGCAGGTGCATTTTCAGAGAGTATTATCGATGGCCTTTCCATTATTGAGAGTGCATATAGGATGAACGATCAATCTCCACTCGGTGCAGGTAGTAGCTATGGGGTTCCAATCGATATAGATAGGGATTTTATTAGGGAAATTTTCGGTTTTTCCCGCATTCAAAAAAATAGCCTCTATGTTATAAACAGCAGAGGAAAACAAGAGGCATATATTTTATTCTCATTGCTTTGGATAATCCTTGACCTATCCAAGTTTGCAGAAGACCTTATAATATTCTCCCTTCCAGAATTTGGATATTTCTTTTTCCCAGATAGTTTTCTCCTTGGCTCATCCATGATGCCCCAGAAGAAAAATCCCTCTTTCCTAGAAATAATAAGGGCAAGGTCAAATACATTTATATCTTATATATCTAGAATTTTTTCCATCATAAACAGCCTTCCCAGTGGTTATAACCAAGACCTTCAGGAGACAAAGAAGACATTTTTCCTCGGGCTAGATTTGGCAGAAAAGATTATAGACACATCCATTTTAATTGTTCAAAATTTAAGAATTAATGAGGACAATCTAACAAAAGGTTTTACCCGAGACATATTTGCAACAGACCATGCCATTGATTTAGTCTTGAATGAAGGTATCCCATTTAGAGATGCATATAGAAAAGTAGCAGAGGAAATAGAAAACCTTCCATCCCCTGACCCTTATGTTTCATTAAAGAAAAGAAAGCACATCGGTGGTCCTGGAAATCTTATGCTTGATGAATTAAAAGAAGAGATCAATAGGGCAAAGGAGAGGATTAGAAAAGATGAGGAAGGGTTTATAAATAAAATAAATGGACTTCTTTCTACAGAATAGATTATACTAAATCAAAACATTAAATTTATTTTGAAGGGGATTTAGAAAGTAAAATGCCCGGTTTCTTTGAGATTGAGAAAAAACCATTGGATTGGCATATAAGCTGTCTTAAGACTTTAAGAAATGACATTATAAAAGAGGAAAAAGATGGTCTTAAAATAGAGAGGGCAATTGACTTTTCTGATTTATTCGTCTATATGTATCCAGAAAAAATGAGTCAAGTATGGGTTCCTACACCAATAATCCAATTTATGTTTAAAACATGGTATAGGTTCATCCTCCTTCCTCCTGCTACCTGGGAGCTTTTGATGTACATAAAAAAAAATGGAGAATATTATCAGAGGATGATGGAGGATATAGATTATAAAATGTTTATAAATAACCCCTATGTAAAGAAATTTATGGAAGCAGTTCCAAAAGGAAGACCAGAAGAGATTGAAAAAACATATATGGAAATGGAAGAAAATTGTTCTTTAATTGGATTCTTAATGAGAGGGGGAACAAGGGGATGGATAGGTGCTCCATTTGCCAGGCTATCAAAACTTATTCGGGAAGGAAGGTTAGTACCAGCGAATAGGCTTGTTAACCTTGTTAACCTAAGAGAGTCTGGTTGTAACGAGGATATATTCAACAGGGTTTTAGATATCTTAAACACAAGAAGAGATGCTAAGTCATATGAAGAACCAAATATAGTAGATGCTCATAACTTTGCTATCGTTTATAGTCTGAATGAGGTCTACGGCAAAAGACGCTATTTTACTGTAACAACAAGCTCCTCTATTCCGTCTTATGCTTATGAGCAGGTTAGATGGAAGGGAGAGATACTTAACAGAAACCCGATTGATGTCCTCTATTATACAGAGGCAAAACATAACAATATACCTATAGAAAAAATTGATGAATGTATAAGGGCAAACGAGACTCTAAGGGATATTAGGGGAAGAGATACTACTATTTGAAAAACCACTAGTGGTTATGACGGGTTTCTCTCTTTCCTTGAAGAGATATCCAATGTTCCCCAGATAGAGATAGAGAAAAGATTGCTAATAGAGACAGCCTATACCCTTAGGGATGAGAGTAGGTTCTGGAAGAGGGTTGATGATGTAAAGATGCAATTCCAAAACGAGGTAAGAAAAGCAGAACATTCTCTCGAAGATTTCCTCGAAGGATATGACCTTTTTGTGGATAATTATGAAGATTTTTTAGAAGCTAAAAAGATTCTGGAAAGAAGGAGGAGGTCAATAAAGATATGGAAGAATTAACACTGGAAGAAGAGGGTGCATTGCTTCTTAATATGATATGCACTATTTATTCAAGTTTTGACAACATAGAGGTCTTGATAAAGGAGATAAAGAATAAAAAATGGTGGGGAAAGATTTTAGCAGATGAAAGTTGCCTTTTGATATTCAAAGATAAAGGCTATGAGATTCCAATTCCTTGTGCCCATTATAACAAAAAAGATAAAAATCTCCACTGTTGGGAGGTTCCAGAAGCAAAAATGGCATTTGAGGAGGCAAAAGAAAAAAAGAGGCTTATATTTCCAAAAAAATGGCATATCGAAGGTGTCCTCTCTAAGGTAATCATCCCCCTAATAAACAGAGAGGGCAATGTAATAGGCCTTCTTAATCTAAGCAGTAAAGAAAAAGATGCTTTTTCCAAGAATGTCCCAAAGATAAGAGAGATTGCCAGACATACTGGAATTGCTATTGATATCAATAAGGAACATGGAAATAGATTAACAGATCTTTCTAAAATAAGTGATATCCTAATGGCAAATTTGGAATCACCCGATCTCTTGAAGATTATGGTTAAGAAAGTAAAGGAAATATTAGAGGCAGAGATATGTTCATTGTTTTTAGTAAGTGAGGATAAGAATTTCTTGGAACTAAAGGAAGGTTATGGCTATCCGATTGATAAAGAAGATATATTCAGAAAAACTCCAAGGATTTTAATTACGGATGGTGAAAAAACAGGTCTTACAGGATGGTTCGCTGCAACAGAAAAATCCCTCCGTTTAGATAAAGATGGAATAAGAAGGCATCCTGCATGGAGTGGAATAGAAAGAACATCCAAATTAGAATATCTCCCTTCAAAAAAATGTTTTTCCCTTATGGCGACCCCTATCATAGGGATGAATAAAGACTTCCTTGGCGTCTTAAAGGTAGAAAATAAGCTTGACAAAAATGGAAATCCAAAAAAAATGAAGTTCTCAAAAGAAGATGAACTCTTGTTTCGTATCTTATCTATAAAGATTGCTATCTGTCTTGAGATGGCCGATTCAATCAGAAAAAGGGAGGAAGCAGAGAGAATTACAAGGTCTTTTATGAAAGCAACATCCCATACCCTAAAGACACCAATGCATACTATTCTTGATGCCTTTGACCAATTAGAGGAAGAAAGACAAGAACTAATGTATGATGAGCTATTTTCGGTCCTAAAGCAGGAATCTTATAGACTCGCCCGTTTAATAAAGAATCTTCTTTATTTATCCAAAACAGAAGTAAAGACATTAAAGTTCATCAAGGAGGAATTTGACATAAAAGAGGTAGTAGATAGAATAAAAGTTCTTTTTAAAAGGCCATTTAACCAGCAGAATATAGAATTTAATTACAACCCTTTAGTAGAAGATACATTTGTCTATGCAGATAAAGATGCTACAATAGATGTTTTTATCAACCTTATAGTAAACTCTGTAAATGCCATTAAATGGAAAGAGAAAGAAAAAGGTTATATTGAGGTTAGGGTTCTTGAGGAAAATAAGAACTTCTTAAATGTAAAAGTAATAGATGATGGGATTGGGATAGATTCTAGTATCAGAAAAGCCGTAGAAGAGGCACGGGAAAAGAAAGGAAAGATTGGATTGGGACTGATAGTTGTAAGAAAAATTGTTGAAGGTCATAGAGGAGAAATTAAAATAGAAAATAATCCAGAGGGAGGAACTATTTTTAGCTTTACCCTCCCCAAAAGTAAAGGAGATAAAGATGAAGAAAAAAATATTGATTGTAGAAGATGATTACGGAGATAGGTTTGTCCTTGAAAGAAGACTTAAGAAGGACAACTATGATGTTATTATTGCAGAGACAGTTAACGATGCGATAAATATAATAGAAAAAGAACATTTTGATCTTGCCATAATAGATATACGGCTTCCTGAAAAAAAAGACATGAAGGGAGAAAGAGATATGGAGGGAGGCTATAGGGTAGCAGAAAAACTGAAAGGCAAGAATATTCCATTTATCTTTACCACTGTCTATGATAGTGAAGAGGGTGTAAAGAGGGGTATGGATTTAGGGGCAAAAGATTTCTTTATAAAGCCATTTAGTACAATAGCATTAGTTGATAGGATTAGAGAGGTTCTTCATGCTTGATAAATTAGCTGATAAATTAGAGAAGTCCTGGGAACAGTTAGCAGTAATCAGAGAGATAGATAGGGCATCATTAAATCTTAATATCGATGAGCTCTATAAAATTGGACTTTCTTGCTCTATGAGACTTTTAGGAGTAGAGAAAGGTTTTTTAGCTATTCTTGAAAAAGATAGGTCATATATCCACCTTGGTGAAGGAATAGATAACAATAAAATAGGTTTATTTATTCCAAGGCAAGGGTTTATCAAAGAGATAATTGAAAGGAAAAGATTGTTTTGGAATAACGATATAGTAGGTGAGCCATTTAAAGGAATGGGCATTTCATCCGTTTTAGCCATTCCTCTAGTTGTTTATGGAAGAGATATAAGTGCCATAATCATCCTATGCAATAAAAATGATGGGTTCACCATTGATGATGCAAGGCTACTTGAACCAATTATTTCACATTTAGCATATGTTGTTCAAACTATAAAATTAGCTGAAGAACTTCGATTAGCTGATGAACTTCAAAAGGTCTCAGCAAGAGCAGCCCATAAGATTGGAACAAGGATAGCCGCACTAGATACCCCTCGTTTTATACTAAAAAAGGAACTCTCTGGGTCTGATTTAGAAAATGAGGTAGATTTCTTAAAAGAGGAGATCGAGAAGACAAGGGAGATGCTAAGAGAGTTTACATCCCTTACTACACCCTTTGAGCTTAAAATCCAAAAGATAGATCTAGAAAGCATTATAAGAAAAACTGTCTGTTTAGATGGAATAGAAGTAGATATTGACATTCCTAAAGGCATTTTGATAGAAGGAGACCTTGTAAGGCTTGAGGATGTATTCCTTGAACTTTCTTTAAATGCAAAGAAGGCGATGAATGGAAAGGGAAAGATATCAGTTCGGGCAGAAGAAATGGAGGATTTTATAAGAATAGAGTTTAAAGATACAGGTCCTGGTATTCCAGATGAAGACAAAACAAGGATATTTGAACCATTCTTTGGAAGGACTGGAAGTACAGGCCTTGGTCTTTCCATTGTAAAGCATATTATTGGACTCCACCATGGAAGTATAGAAGAGATAGGAGCGCCTGGCAAAGGTGCAAATTTTATAATATCTCTGCCAATAAAGCAGAAGAAGGAGGTGTAAAAATGAGAATCCTATTGGTTGACGATGATGAGGGAATAAGAAAAGGATGGAAAAGAGCATTTGAAAGAGAAGGCTGGGAAGTAACAACAGCAGGGGATGAGAAGGAAGTAAAAAATATTATTCGCAGAGAATCTTCCTTTGATGTAGCTATTGTTGATATGTGCTTAAGTCCTGAGGATACCAAAGGAAAAGAAGGTTTAAATGTAATAGGATTGATAAACGAAAAAGATACTTCTACCCAAGTAATTGCAGTAAGTACCTATATGAGTGAATGGGATGTTGCCGAAAATGTTTATAATGCAATGAGATTTGGTATCTATCTATATATGAGCAAGATTATGCCAAATCTTTTAGAAAGACTCCTTGAAGAAATAAAAAATACAAGAATACATATAGAAGAAAGAGATAAAGATTTGGAGCAAGGAATAAGAAAATTGATAGAAAATTCAGAAAGGCTATCTATAAAAAATCTAACAGTTACCCAAAAACAACTTGATAGTGCATTAGAAAAGAAAAAGAAGACAAAAAGAAGCCTATACGGTATTCTTATTGAAATGGGGATCAAAGAGTATAGGATAAAGTGGATATTACATTGGTATAGGGAGATAGATATTAAAAAATATATAAAACCTTCCATCCCCTGACCCTTATGTTTCATTAAAGAAAAGAAAGCACATCGGTGGTCCTGGAAATCTTATGCTTGATGAATTAAAAGAAGAGATCAATAGGGCAAAGGAGAGGATTAGAAAAGATGAGGAAGGATTTAATCTTAAGATAAACGAACTCCTTTGATTTTCCTTATAATCTTAAGCTCTAAACAACTTTCTCTTGCTAAAGACACAAGAATTTGCTATAATAAAAATTAAGATGGTGTTTATTTTGCTTCTATTACCAGGCTTGTTATTTTCTGCACCGATTGACCTTAAGATTGGAGCAAGGCCACAAGGCATGGGTGGAGCATTTACTGGTATAGCAGATGATTCAAATGCCATTTACAATAACCCTGCTGGACTTTCATTAATAAAAACAGGAGAAATATCTTTCATGCACACATCTCCACTTGATGCAAAGGACACATATATTGATTGGCTTTGTATATCACAACCAGTAGGACGGGCATCTGGGATTGGATTTGGCCTGCTTTACAAATGGTGTTTTCTTGAAGAAGGGCCAAATAGGACAAAAAACAAAATGTCTGAAGGAGAGGCAATCATTTCATTTGCATCAAGCATGAAGAACACTGTCATGTATGGGGCAAGCATAAAAATGCTTTCTTTGTCGAGCAAAACAGATAAAGGAAAAGGAATAGGATTTGATTTGGGCTTACTCTATAAAGGCGATTTTCCATTATCTAATTTTTCGCTTGGCTTTATGTTTAGGAATCTTGCATCACAGATAAAGGATGAATCACACCCTAAGGAAATAAAGATTGGAGCATGCAAGAGGTTTTTTAATGAAAGGCTTATTTTATCAGGAGATATTGGAATAAAAAAGGATGTGAATAAAAAAGAAACTAACTATCAAACACATATCGGTATTGAGATAAATCCTATAAAGAACATATTTTTAAGAACAGGACTTGATAGAAAAGATATTACTGCAGGCTTTGGTTTTTTGGTTAAAAACATTCAGTTTGACTATAGTTTTCTTTCTGATAGGGATTACTCTCTTCCAAATACCCATAGGTTTGGGATAAATTTTAGGTTTTAACAAGCTATGCAAGAGATTCCTTTAGAGAAACTTGACGACTATCGCTTTCTTCTTCCAAAAAGGTTTAAGCCAGATATGAAGGTTCCTGGGCTTATCTATGCCTCTGAAAGGATGCTTCCCTCTATAAAGGCAGATCAATCTCTTATTCAGGTTGCAAATGTTGCTTGTCTGCCAGGTATTGTAAAATACTCTATAGCTATGCCGGATATCCATATGGGATATGGACTTCCAATTGGTGGTGTCTGTGCAACAAGTATCGAAGAGGGTGGAATAGTTTCTCCTGGTGGTGTTGGCTCTGATATTAACTGCGGTGTAAGACTTGTTGCAACAAACCTACAAGCAAAGGATGTAAAACCAAAGATGGAAAAATTAGTCAGTCTTCTTTTTGAAATAATTCCATCGGGGCTTGGCTCAAAAGGTACAATCAGGGTATTTGGAAAGGAAGAAGAAAATGTCTTAGTAGAAGGTGCAGAATGGGCTGTTAAAAAAGGTTATGGTTGGAATGAAGATCTTGTTGCTACTGAAGAAGGAGGGTGTTTTGATTTAGCAGACCCAGATATGGTATCTCAAAGGGCATTAGAAAGGGGAGGGAATCAGCTTGGAACCTTGGGCTCCGGGAACCATTTTCTAGAGGTTCAAGAGGTTGTGGAGGTATACGACGAGGAAACTGCAAAGGCATTTAGTTTATTCAAAGGCCAGATAACAGTGATGATCCATTCAGGCTCAAGGGGCCTTGGCTATCAGGTTTGTGAGGATTATGTGAAGCTTATGTTAGAGGCATCAAGAAAATATAAAATAGCCCTTCCAGACAAACAGCTATGTTGTGCGCCAGTAGAATCAAAAGAAGGAAAAACATACATTGGTGCGATGGCATCAGCAGCAAATTATGCATGGGCAAACAGGCAGTGCCTTATGTATCTTACAAGACAGGCATTTTCTAAATTTTTTGGTCATTCGGCAAAGGAGCTTGGAATGGAGCTTGTCTACGATGTTGCCCATAACATTGGAAAGATAGAAACACATAATGTTGATGGACAGCAAAAGAAGGTATTTGTCCACAGAAAGGGTGCAACAAGGGCATTTCCAAAAGGTCATCCAGAAATTGGACCGAAATACAAAGATGTTGGTCAGCCAGTGATTGTTCCAGGAGATATGGGAAGGGCATCATATGTTTTAGTAGGAACAGAAAAGGGGTTTAATGAGGTATTTGGCACCACTTGTCATGGTGCAGGAAGGGTTCTGTCGAGATCTTCGGCAATAAGAAGGGGAAGGGGTCGCAGAATAGATCAGGAATTAAAGAGCAAAGGTATTATTGTAAAGTCTGCTGGTGTAGAAACCTTGGCTGAGGAAATGTCGGAGGCATACAAGAATGTTACAGAGGTTGTAAATATTATGGCAGGTAGCGGTATCTGCAAAAAGATTGTAAAGATGGTCCCTCTTGGGGTGATAAAGGGATGAAGCTAGGTGCTGAGATCAGAGAAAAGATTACAAGGCTTCTTGAGAAAGGAAAAGAAAGAGGTTATGTTACCTATGATGAGATGAACCGCATATTTACGAACGATACTGTCTGGTCTCCATACCTTGAAGAATTATTCTGCCTCCTTGAAGATGAAGGGATAGAGGTTAGAGATGAAATAGAAATAGAAAATAAAAAAAAATTCCTTGGCGCCATTTCATTATACCTCCGTGATATAGCAAAGATTCCCCTTTTATCCCGAGATAGAGAAATAGAGCTTGCTCAAAAAATAGAAGAATCAAGAATTGAACTCTCCAATCTTGCAAAGGAGGTTGGGATTCCTGTTAGGAAGCTTGCAGGCTTTTTTGAACAAAATAATGGAAAGCTTGCAGAAAAATTTAAAAAGATAGAATTTGAGCTATATACAGCAAGGAGGATAATGATAGAAGGCAATCTAAGGCTTGTTGTAATGATTGCAAAAAGGTATGGAAGCTATTCTGACATTGAGCTTCTTGATCTTATAAGTGAAGGAAATATTGGACTTATTCGGGCAGTTGACAAGTTTGATTATAAGGAAGGATATAGATTTTCGACATATGCATCATGGTGGATAAGGCATGCAGTTATTACTGCAATTGCAAGAGAAAGCAGGATAATAAAAATTCCTATATATCTTTTCAATACCATAAATCGCTCAATCAAGGTTCAGGAGGAGCTTGCTCAGGAACTTGGAAGAAGCCCGAAGATAGAAGAAGTTGCAACAAAGATGGGTTTTGCTTTAAATCGCCTAATTGAGATTATGAATGCTCAAGAGGAAGTTATTTCATTGGATGCCCCAATTGGCGATGACCAGGATAATGTCCTCCTTGAGATTATAGAAGACAAAAGAATACCTTCTCCATCAGACATTGTCTTTTTACAAATCCTTCAGGATCAAATAACTAGTGTTTTGAACGATTTGCCTGAAAGAGAAAAAGAGATAGTTTCTTTAAGGTTTGGACTTTTTGGCAATAGACCTCATTCATTGGAAGAAATAGGAAAAAAACTTTCACTCTCACGGGAGGGGATAAGACAGATTGAGCAAAAAATCCTTTTTAAGCTCAGGAAAAGAAGGGTTGTCAGGCAACTAAGGGACGATTTTCTTAATGAGGCTTGAGGAAATCTGTGAGTTTCTAGACTCATTTTTAAAAATAAAGGATATTTTGGATACCTCCCTAAATGGCCTCCAGGTTGAAGGAAAAAAAGAGATAAAAAGAATAGCCCTTTCAGTGGATGCAAGCCTTGAGGCATTTATTAAAACAAATGAAATTCACGCCGATCTTCTCATTGTCCATCATGGCCTATTCTGGGAAAAACAAGAACCAATTACAGGTATTCTTTATAGAAGGCTTAAGGTTTTAATAGAAAATGAAATATCACTTTATGCAGCCCACCTTCCTCTTGACATGCATCCTTCAATTGGAAATAATATAAGGATTTTGAAGTTATTTACAGAAGATACAAATCCCTTTGGAGAATACCACGGTCAAAAAATAGGTTTTTCTGGAAGATTAGAACCACCATTGAATAGGGAGGAGATAATAAAAAAACTTAATGATACTTTCAATATATCTTGCAGGATATTGCCGTTTGGAAAGGAAGAAATAGAAACGATTGCCGTTATTTCTGGTGGAGGATGTGACTGTGCGAAGGAGGCAGTCGATAAGAATATCGATCTTTTCATTACAGGGGAATCAAAGCTTTTTTCTTGGCACCTTGCAAAAGAGAGTGAATTAAATATAGTCTTTGGAGGTCATTATGCAACGGAAACACCTGGTATAAAAGGGCTTATGGAAAAGATTAAAAAGAATTTCGATATCCCTTGTTGTTTTCTTGATATTCCATCATGGCTATGAAATATTGTATAATATTTTTTTAAAGCCGGTGTAGCTCAATGGCTAGAGCACTTGACTGTGGATCAAGGGGTTATGGGTTCAAGTCCCGTCGCCGGTATTAATGTAGAAATATAAATATGGACAATAGGGACTTGAAGCCAGCCGAAGGCTGGCAGGGAACGAAAGATTTTGTTAGGCGAAAAGGGAGTGAGTGAGCTTTGAGCCTTAGAAAATCCGAAGT
>DNCM01000012.1 GCA_003498085.1 bacterium | reverse complement strand
AACCTCAAAACCTTATCGCTGAATTGAAACTTACCCATATCTTTCTTAGCTAAATTTGAATTTAGCGTAGAAAATCTAGACAGAACTTGCCTCTACAGACTTATGGGTAGGTTACAGAGAAATGTTCTTATCCCATCTGCTCGGGAACCATATATGAACCCAATAATTTGTCTGTAAAATTGATAAAAAATCCTCGTCATAGTTATCTGGAAGGTCGTTTTCAAATAATATTATATCGTTTGACCTAACTATTCTTTCAAGCCTTATCCTTGCTTCATTAAGGCTATTTGTAATAAATATTTTATTTTGTGGAAAATCAACACTTTTTAGCCCATCGAATATCGGCTTTGTCCTTTTTCTTCCGACAAGGAATACTATATCACAAGTTTTTCCTATCTTTTTCCCAAATTCCTTATTTTCTTCATATTCTTTTTTTCCGAGCTCTATCATCCCGGGGGTTACAATAATCTTTCTTCTTTTAGAAAATAGAGAAAGAACATTTAACGCACAGTCTGCTCCAACTGGATTTGAATTATAGGAATCGTCGAGAACAAAGACATTATTTGGGTTTTTTATCAGTTGGAGTCTATGGGGAATGAAGTCAAGACTAGATACCGCATCTTTTATTTTTTCTATATCAACACCAAGTTCTAATCCAACTGTAATACCTGCGAGGATATTTTTTAAGTTATTAAGACCAAGAAGTTTTGTATTATAAATTTCTCCCTTTATCTTAAATTTTATTCCATCTTTGTCGATATCTATCTCTTCACAATCTTTTATACTATACGAGTGCTTTTCTATCTTTATTCTATCCATAAGACCCAACAGTATTTCATCATCTGTATTTACAAAAGCAATTCCATCTTTTGGCAAAGCCTCAATAAGCTCAAACTCTGTTGATATTATTTTCTCCATACTTCCAAACCTCTCAAAATGCTCGGGTCCAATTGAGGTTAAAACCCCTATTTGTGGCCTTACAAGATTGCACAATTCCTTAATATCACCCCTCTTATATGCACCCATCTCAACAACAAAAATCTCGTGCTCTTTTTTCAGCTCATTGTTTATAACCTTACATATGCCCATTAAGGTATTATAACTTTCAGGGGTTGTAATAGTTTTATATTTCTTTGATAAAATATCAAAAATAATAAACTTTGTTGATGTCTTTCCGTAAGAGCCTGCTATTCCAATTACCTTTGGTCCAATTCTTCTTATCTTTTTCCTTGCACAAAGAAAAAAATAGTAGTTAATAGCTGACTCAAGGGGATAGAGAAAAGTGTTTGCCAAAACAAGAAAAATGCTTGCAGTCTGTATAATTATTTGTGAGATAAAAAAAAATAGTAGCATTAGTGGGGAAGAATAAAAAATAAAACCCAAAAGAAAACAAGGAAGAATAATAGATAAACCAAAAAGCCTCTTTATCCTTCCTGTCCAAACAAGTGGTTTTTTATAAGGAAGCCTTTTACATCTTCTAAAAAGCCAAATCCCAACAAAAATCCAGAGAATAAGAAAAAAAACAAGCTCAATCCCAAAACTTTCAAGGAATAACCCAATGAATAAAATGACAACAGAGGATATCAAACATTCTTCATCGAATATTTTTTTCGGGTTTTTTATAAGCCAGGATATAAACCTTCCATTTCTATACCCTTCAAGCTGAAGTATATGAATGAAATAGGTTGTTTGAAATATAAACCTTCTTAACCAAAGAAGTAATGCAATAAGGAGTAAAACATTAGTTATCATTTGATTACGCCCAGTTTTCCTGTTTTTCTGGATGAACCACTATCGACAACATAAATATAGACACCCGATGCAAGATTCCTTACACCACTCCACTCATATACACCATCACCATCTTCTTCTATCAAAGTATCTATAAGCTCGCCAGCAATTGTATATATCCTTATCGTTGCCCTTTGAGTTAAATGGGAAAATATGACCTTGTTATTCCCTTTATCTATCCTGCAAGGATTTGGGAATATGATTAGCTTTTCAAGGCTTGGTTCATAAAGTGGATATCCTAAAGCAATTAGACTGAAATGGTCCACCTGAAACAAAAGCACTCCATCTTTAAAAACACTATCTATTCTCTTCCATTTTCTATCATCTTCGTCATATGTGTAGGCAGTAAGATTTGAAAACTTCTTATTGGATAGGAATGTAATCGTAGCAGGATGAGAGAGTATAAGTCCAGATGGGCCAATATCAAATACAATTACCATATTTGGAAGAAATGGTGGGTTGGCAACAGAACTGATAGTTATTGGACAGGAAAATGAAAGGCTATTTTTTGGAATATTTACTGTAACAGCATCATCACTAAAGAAGCAGGAGATATTTCCACCGTTTTCGCCGATAACAGAAGACCTTATCGGAATTATTTCAAAATTGGATGGTCTTTCTATAAATATACCTTTTTCTACAATATAAGAATCTTCATTTGGATTTTTTACATTCAGACTAAAAAAGCCCTTTGGAAGGCCTTTTAAAGAAAATAGGGCTGTTATAGTTTGTGATGAAAAAGATATTACCTTGTCAGGATTTATGGAGATATTTTTATAAACAAGAGCTATTCCTTCTGAAAGATTTGAACCTGTTATTGTAATCGTCCCCAATATAGGATTTGAGAAGAATCTTGGATTTATGCTCGTTATCTTTGGACCTGCAATATATGTCTTCCATTCTGAACTATCCCTTTCATAATGATCGTAGATATAGACTCTACTTACAAAGGATCTTATATTATTTGCCTTAAGTCCAAAGGTAATGTCAAATGAGGAGAAATGAAAGGAACTGTTTATACTTCCCAGATTCCAAACAATGGCATCACTTAAAATACGAACAGGAAAGCCACTTGTATCACTTTTGTATTCCAAAATAGGAGGTATCCTAAGCTTAATTAATACATCATCTGCCTCTTGTCCAAGAGAACCATAATCAATTGTATATGTTATCTCATCCTCATTGGGCGATATGCAGCTAGGTCCCCTTAAGAATATCACAAGTTCAACTGAAGCATAAGAGAAGATAATATCTTTTTCTATAACATCTCCCTCTGAGACAAAAGTTGTAAATGGACTGAGCTTATATCCATATTCACCCGTTGAAATAGTATATGTTCCAGAAGGAAGGCCAAAAAAGGAGACATTCCCATAAGCATCTATTTCTTTATATGAATAACCATTTTCATATTCAAGCTTTATTTTAAATAATTCAATGGGAGGCTTGCCAAACTTATCTTTTAGTCTTATCTTTATTCTTCCACCCTCATTTAGGATTATATTATAAGTTGTAGTCCCCTCATTTATCGTAATTGAGCCAGTTTTTGGTGCTAGTGTTGAACCTTTTGGTGGATAAGCTTCTATCCTGTAACTTCCTTCAAAAAGCCCTGTAACCTGGTAAATTCCATTTTTATCAGTCATTGCACTATAAATTCCATCTTTACCAATTGCTCTTACATCCACATTCCAAACAGGTCTTCCTAAATAATCAGTTATTGTTCCAACAATCGCTAAACTTCCTTGTGGTACCGGTTTTTCCTCTGATTCCTTCATTGGAACAACAAAACTTGTTGTTACTGTTTGCCTCTGGATAACATAAACCTCTGTATAAGTCCCTAGTGCTGACACTGTATGTGTTCCAGTCATAAGCCCAACAATCCGAAAGAAACCATCTTTATCTGTAAAAGCATACCCCAATTTTGACCCACTGGCTAATACACGATAATTAAAACAAGGCTTTCCATCCAATGTTTTAACACTTCCAACAATAACCCCACCAATGGGAAGAATAAAATTGCAGGTAGATACCTCCTTTCTTTTTACATACATAGCAGACGAGGACGAAACAAGGTTTAATCCATAAGGATAGACCCGAATTGTTTGTATATCTTCTTCTAGTCCAGAGAGGGTATAATCTCCATTTGAATCTGTATATGCAGAGTTTCTTCCTTCGGTAACCATAACGGAAGAAACTGGCCTACCCTCTTCATCAAGAACCCTTCCTTTTACAGTACCACCGATTGGAAAGGTAATATCTAATGTATTTTTCCCTGGATAAATAAAAATGATTGTTTCTCTACAAGAAATAAGATTTAACTCTTTTTTTGGATAAAACCTAATCTCATAAGGACCACTTTTAAGACCCTGAATAAGATAATAGCCAGATTTGTCTGTTATAGCATATGCATCAAGACCATGTTTTATAGGATAACCAAGGTGAATTTTTACATCAGGAATAGGATTTTCAAATTCATCTCTTATATAACCCTCTAAAAAACTATCCATATCAATTGTTATATTGAACTCTACCTCCCCCTTTACCTCAATACCTTTAATTTCAATCCATCTTTCAAGCCTTTCAGAAACTTTTTTATAACCATATTTGACATAGGCCGTATATACCCCTTCCAAAAGATGATCAATGGAATAAAAGCCATTTTGGTCTGTCTTTGTCCAATAGGATTGGGCAATTCTAAATCCACTCCACTCAGGTTCAAGCTCGATGTATGCCATCGGAAGAGGATTTTGGAATTGGTCGCAGACCGTTCCTTTTATTTTGGCATAATTAGGACTTGCCTCTACCAATCCACAAAACAAAACAAAAAATGCTATTTTATTCATCACATCCTCTCTGGTGCAGAGATTCCGAGAAGAAAAAGTCCATTTTTTGCAACGATTTTCGCACATGATACAAGGAAAAGACGGGCTTGTGTAAGTTTTCTATTGTCCGATATAACCCTATGTTGGTGATAGTAATTGTGGAATATGTCTGCAAGAGATAAAAGATAATTTGCAATTCTATGTGGTTCATAGAACAAACTAGATGCCTTCACTTCATCTGGAAATAGAGAAAGTTTAATTAGGAGCTTATGTTCCTCTTTATTTTTTAATAAAGATAGCTCCGGCCTTTTTACCAATCTTATTCCTTTCTTCTCTGCCTCCCTTAATATAGAGCAAGCCCTTGCATGTAAGTATTGGATGTAATAGACGGGATTTTCTGGAGAGCTTTTCTTTGCAAGTTCAAGGTCAAACTCAAGATGTGTATCAGACTTTCTTGTCAAAAGGAAGAACCTTGTCGCATCAGAGCCGATTTCGTCCAGAACTTCTTTTAGGGTTACAAACTCACCTTTCCTTGTTGACATTGAAATAACATTACCACCACGCTTAAGGGTTACCAATTGATAGAGGATGATCTTAAGCCTTTCTGGGTTATATCCAAACATTTTAATCCCACTTTTTAATCTCTCTATGTATCCGTGGTGGTCTGTCCCCCATAGATTTATCAACAAATCATACCCTCTTTTGTATTTCTCCCTATGGTATGCCAGATCTGATGCAAAATATGTTGGTTTTTTATCTTCCCTAATCAAAACCCTATCTTTCTCATCAAAGACCCTTGATGTAGAAAGCCATAATGCACCATCTTTTGTATAGGTATGTCCTTTAAGTGATAAAATAACATCATCAACTAATTTATTCTCGTAAAGCTTTGTTTCATACTCGAATCTATCAAATTTCACATTGCACCTTAAAAGCTCATCCTTTATCCAAGAAAGAATCTCTTTATATCCAAAAGAGGAAAAGAATGATATGTCTTTTTCCTTTGCATCATTTGGGATCTTTTTTGCAATCTCCTTTATATATCCACCCCTATACCCATCTTCTGGAACTTTTCTTCCAAGATACCTTGCCTTAATGGATGCACCAAGCAGTTCAATCTGTGTCCCAACATCATTGATATAATATTCCCTATCTACTGAAAAACCAGAAAACTCAAGAATTCTTGCAATGGAGTCACCATAGACTCCACCCCTTCCATGTCCAATATGAAGTGGCCCTGTTGGGTTTGCCGAAACAAACTCAATTAAAATCTTTCTGTTTTTCCCTAGGTTTATCCTCCCAAAATTATCACCTTTTCTTTTAATCTCCCTAATTACCCTATATAAAACCCTATCCTTTATCCATATATTCACAAACCCGGAGATTGCTTCTATTTTTTCAACGAGCGGACTCTTTTTTAGTATCTCTGTAATTATATTTTTTGCATCAGACATTCCAATATTTAAACTTGATGACAAAACAAAGGCAAAGTTTGTTGATAAGTCACCATATTCCTCTTTTTGTGATTGAATAACCTGTGGTTTTGTTTTTATATTTTTTATATTTTTTCTTATTTCTTTTTCTATTATTTCCTTTATGGTCATATAATTCATTATACAAAATTGACCTTATTATTTCTATAAAAATGAATTATTTTTATGATAATAAAAAATTTTCTCTTAAGTTTTTTTCTTTTTATTCCGATAAATAAAATGGAAGATGAGATTTTCTATTGAGATATTCAAAAAGGATGACGGAACATATGTAGCCTCTTGTCCAGGGCTTGATCTTGTAAGCTATGGGTCTACTGTAGAGAAGGCAGTGATTAGGCTCAATGAGATAATAAATTTTTATCTTTCATCTGCCCAAGAACTTGGAATAACAATTGAGGAACTTTGTTTTTCAGAAGATTCTTCTTTAAAAAAGCTAAACTAAACCTTTTGAACTATTTTACGGTCAACAATAATAGTGGAAGTAGTACAAATAATAGTGATTTTTAAAACTTATCGCTAAAAATTAAACTTAAGTCTTTTTCGGAGCAATGACCATAATTATTCTATTTCCCTCATAAGATGGCCTTGTTTCTACTACAGAAAAATCCCTCAATAAATCACTGAATTTCATCACAACATCCATTCCCATTTCCTTGTGTAATATCTCCCTTCCCCTAAAGGTAAGGATTGTTCTTATTTTTCTGTCTTCTGCCAGAAACTTTTTCGATTGCTCTACCTTCACATTAAGATCGTAATCCTTTATTCCTGGTCTTAACTTTATTTCTTTTATATCTTTTGTTTTTTGCTTTTTTACCTTTTTATTCTGCTCATAAAGATACTTTCCATAATCCATAATTTTTGCCACAGGAATTTCTGGATTACTTGCTACCTCAACAAGATCAAGACCCATTTCCTTTGCCATATTCATTGCCGATTTAATGGGGACAATTCCTACTTGCCTTCCCAAATGGTCAATAAGCCTTACCTTTTCTGTCTTAATTGCCTCGTTTATCCTAGCTTTTCTCTCTTTGAACTCAGTTTACCTCCTTCTTCAGAATTCTATAGAGGGCTACTTCATCAAGGATTATTATCTTCTTTTTCTCTCTCTTTATTATTCCATTTTTTATAAAACCCGAAATTATCCTATTCGATGTTTCCCTTCTTATTCCACACATATTTCCTATATCATAATGGTTTATCTTGATATCTATTAAAACTTCTCCTTCTTTCTTCTTTCCGTATTCTCTAGCAAGACCAAGAAGTGTATAGGCAACTTTTTCTTCTGCTTTTAAAAGGACGAGTGCCTCGATCTGTGCATCCGCCTTTCTTACCCTTTTTGATAAGACCTCAAGAATCTTTATACAAACATCTGGATGATCTTTAAGAAAGTCTATAAATTTTGTTCTTTCTATACTCAAAATTTCACAATCATCCATGGCAATTACTGTTGCTGATCTTGGCATGCCATCAAGGATAGAAAGTTCACCAAAAATATCCTTTGGATGCAACAAAGAAAGGGTAATCTCTTTTCCATCCTCATAGTCTATAACAACCTTTGCGCTTCCATTTTTGATGATAAAAAAGGAGGCACCTACATCATCTTTTGTGAAGATATAACATCCTTTTTTGTATGTGCAAAAATCAGTAATTAAGCTTAATTCTTGTAGATCGGGAAGAGAAAGGGAAGAAAAAATAGGGACAAGTCTTAAAAAATCTGCCCTTTCAGAAAAAGAAGGACTTTTTCTCATTAAGCCTTAAAAACTTCAAATTCTATCATATCTTCTAAAGATTTTAATTCAAAAACCTAAGCAAAGTCAATAAAATTTTAAATGGAAATGGGTAGGTAAAAGTTGACCCCCT
>DNCM01000066.1 GCA_003498085.1 bacterium | reverse complement strand
AAATTTAAGAGACAAAATACTAGTAGCTTAAACAGTAAATTTTTTACCAATGGAGGGCAATTCACTATTGATAGAGATGCAATTACTATTGATATGAAAAAGAAGAGGCATCTTCCCCTCTTAATAGATGCCCTTTTCCCTTATCAAGAAACCACCATTCCCTGGCTAAATAACCGAAAACTTGTTTTTAAACTATGGACTGTATCATGAAAATTAGGATACCTTTTTCTGAATGAAAATCAGTGATAGGTATACTTCCTAATGGATTTCATGATCTTTTTTGACAGGATAGGAATCTTTGTACATCCACCCCAAAGAAAGAGGGTTTTTCATCTGTTGAAAATTGGTCTCGTATGATAGGACTACATGAGTATACCCATCTGAGGGAGAGTGCAGACAAATAATGCTAGACAAAAAGGGTTGGAATAGCTTATAATAATTTCAATGAATGATGAATTTTTTATGGAAAAAGTCCTTATTGAGGCAGAAAAATCGAAAGATGATGTTCCAATTGGTTGTGTTGTTGTTTTAGATGGAGAGATTCTTGCTAAAGGACACAACGAAGTAGAAAAGAAAGATGATCCAACTCTACATGCTGAAATTCTGGCATTAAGGAAGGCCATAAAAAAAGTTGGAAGGAGAAAAATCCAAGATGCAGAATTATATGTTAACCTTGAGCCTTGTTCTATGTGTGTTAGTACTATGATTATAGCAAGGATAAAGAGGCTTATATTTGGTGCATTCAATGAGAAAATGGGTGCTTGTGGTTCTGTTGTTGATTTAAGAGATAGATTTTGTCGTAGAATAGAGGTAAAAAGTGGTGTGTTAAAAGATAGGTGCGAAGAATTACTGAAAGAATTTTTTAGAGGAATTAGGAGAGTATGATTGCGGAATTGGAAAAAGAAGATATTGACCAGGTAAAGGCCATATTTACAAGCTTTCCCCATCATTTTAATAAACTTGGACTTATTCAGCTTGATGAGGATTTAGTGAATTATATAGAGTTAAATAACTATTCAAAAATTTGTTTTTTTGTTGAGAAAGAAACAAATCAAGTCTTGGGAGTAATTGGATATAAAAGAAGGATAAATCCTTATGAATTTGAAATTACATGGCTTGCTGTAAGGAGGGACGTTCAAAAGAAAGGAATTGGAAAAAAGCTTTTTCTTCATCTCGAAGAAAGAGTTAAATCAATTGGTTGTGAAACATTAATTGTAAATGTTCCAGATGATATTGCTTCAATAAGCTTTTATGAAAAAATGGGGTTTATAGAAAGTGGAGAGCTTTCGTCCGACAATAAGCTTGTTTATAAAAAGATAACAAAAACATGGAGGCCAACATTTAAGCCAAGAGAGGTAATGGGAGGATTTGAAAATGAATGAGTGTGTCTTGATAAGACATGCCCAGACAGATTGGAACAAAAGGAAAATCTTTAGGGGAAGAGCAGAAGTTGAACTGAATAGGACAGGAATAAGACAGGCAGAGAAAACATCAACGTTGCTTGCCGAACTTCCTGTTGAGATAATATATACGAGTCCACTTAAAAGGGCTATGGTTACAGCCCAGATCCTTACAAGACCACATAATGTTCCTGTTGTGTCAGATCCTAGACTAATTGACATTGACTATGGAGAATGGCAAGGAATGTCTGAAGAAGATGTAAAAGAAACAAAGCTTTATTCAGACTGGATAAACAGACCAGAGACTATCAGGTTTCCAGAAGGGGAGTCTCTAAAAGATGTTGAAGAAAGGACTGTTTCTTTTTTTAAAGAAAAGATAGCTAGCCATAATTTATCAATTATCGTAAGCCATAGGGTTGTTATAAAAATTTTACTTCTCCACATTATGAGTCTTCCTTTATCTAACTTCTGGGGTGTTCGTCAGGATCCTTGTGGAATAACAAGAGTTGAATTCTTGGAGGGTAGATATGTCATTCATTCCTTAAACGAAACTCATCATCTTTATAAACCATCCCGTGAGCCAAAGGAAGATTTTTAATGTTTTAGTTTTTTAACCAAGTTTTTCTTTTAGTTTTTCTATAACTTGATGAAGCTCTCCATCCATTATTTTACTGAGATTATATAGCGTCAAATTTATTCTATGGTCCGTTAACCTATTTTGAGGAAAATTATAAGTCCTTATCTTCTCTGACCTATCGCCTGTTTTAACCATTTTTCTTCTTTCTTTTGCCATCTTTTCCTCTAAAATTTCCTTTTCTCTTTCATAAAACCTTGCCTTAAGGACCCTAAGAGCACTCTCCTTGTTTTTTGTTTGAGATCTTCCATCCTGACAAGATGCAACAATTCCTGTTGGAATGTGGGTAATTCTTACAGCAGACTCTGTCTTCTGCATATGTTGGCCACCTGGAGCAGAAGCGCGGAATACCTCAATTTTCAAGTCCTCTTGCTTTATAGTAACTTCAATGGGATCTGGTTCAATCAAGACAACAACAGTTGCCGCAGATGTATGTATTCTTCCGCTTGCCTCTGTTTCTGGGACCCTTTGAACTCTATGAACACCACCTTCAAACATTAAATTCTCATATACATCCTCTCCCTTAAGACAAAATATTATCTCCTTAAATCCTCCTATCTCTGTAGGATTTGAGTCTATAAGCTCGGTTTCATATCCACAATCATCGGCGAACTTTGAATACATCCTGAATAAATCAGCAACAAAGAGTGCTGACTCTTCTCCTCCTGTCCCTGCCCTGATCTCCATAATTATCCTGTTTCTTCTTTCTTTGGGCTTTTTTTCCTCATCAAGTTTTTTTAGACGAGAAATTAACCCCTCTTTTTCTTTATCAAGCCTTTTGATCTCTTCATCCATTATCTCTGGTGCCTCATTCAATATTGCTTTTGCTTCTTTTAGCTCTTTTTCTATTTTTTCTAGGGAGAGAAAGATATCTACATATGGTTTTATCTGGGATGCCCTTTTACTTAATTCCTGATAAAGCAAGGGATTTTTAAATATATCCTTTGAACTTATCTGCTCTATTATTCCATCATATTCTTCTTTTAATTCATTAAGTTTCTCATATTCCATAGAAAAATTATAACTATCCTTAATTTTAGGTGTCAACAAACCTTATACAATAAAAAATTCATCTTGTTTTTAAACCCTATCCTAATATAAAAATGCCAGTTTATGATTTTCTAAGAAGAATTCTAATTGGAATGGAAATATCAAGTTTTTTTCTTAACCTTCTTCTTATAAACTTCATCCAGTCATTCGAAATAAAATCTGGATCATTGACCCAA
Source organism: bacterium (assembly GCA_003498085.1). Taxonomy (GTDB): domain Bacteria; phylum UBA9089; class UBA9088; order UBA9088; family UBA9088; genus UBA9088. Next base: position 8,554 of record DNCM01000066.1, on the reverse strand, counting down.
AGGGTAAAAGTTGGTGGTTTTTGTGATGTTTGTGTTGCATAATAAACCTTAAAACTGCCTCTATTGAATTCTGCAACTACCCTATTTAATTCACTTGTTTTTATAGAGGGCATTAGACTCTTCGATATACCATGTATTTCCTTCAAAAGCCCTTTTATCCCCATTCCTGTAAGTGCTGATGTAAAAAGGATATAAGGCTCATCCAAAAATGGAAGGGTGTTTTTTATATAGTTTTTATAATCTGCCATTTTAGTATCTACAAGATCATATTTATTGATAACAATGATAAAAGGAACATATTTTCCATCTATTTCGTTAAGAATTCTTTTTTCTTGGGAAACAATTCCATCTATAGCATCAGTAACAAATAGAACAATATCTACATTTTCTATATTTCTTTTTGCCGATGCAACAAGACCAGCTTCAAGCTTAGTATTTACTTTTCTTCTTATTCCTGGTGTATCAATGATAAGAAAGTTGCTCTCTCTAAATATAAAACTATCGCTAACCGCATCCCTTGTTGTACCGGGAGCTACATCAACAATCGCCCTTTCTTTCTTTAAAATCCTATTGAGTATTGAACTTTTTCCAACATTTGGCCTTCCAAGAATAGCAATTTTTATTTTTTCTTTCTCATCCTTTATTTCGTATTTTACATTCCGTATTTCTCCTATTATCTCATCAAGAAGGGTATTAATGTTTATTCCAGAAATAGCAGATATTGGAACGAAAGGTGCGCCAAGTTTGTAAAAATACGATAAATCCTCCTGATTGTATGGCGTTTTATCTATTTTGTTAATAACAACAAGAAACTTTTTATTTTTCTTTCTTAACAACTTCAAAATATCAAGGTCTTGTGGCAATATACCATCTTTTCCATCAAGAAGAAATAGAACAAGTTCTGCCTCGATTATGGCAAAATCAATTTGTTTTTTTATTTTTAAGCTAAGGTCTTTCTCATCGTCTGATATTCCACCTGTGTCAATGAGAGAAAATGATACTCCGTCCCATTGTGCCTCACCATAGTTTCTATCCCTTGTTGTCCCGGGTGTTTTGTCAGTAAAAGCCTTTTTTACTCCAAGAAGCCTATTAAAAAGTGTTGATTTTCCTACATTTGGCCTTCCAACAATAGCTACTTTAAAATTCATTGTATACTAACTATACTAAAAAGTGACTGTTTTGTCAAAAGCAACTAGAATTTATGAAGAAAAATTCCTAATTAAAACTTGCATAGCCCTATTTATCTGTGATAAAATAAAATAACGAGGTGATAAAGATATGGAACAAGATGAAACATTGGTAGTAGCAAAGGCAATAGCCGAAAAGATTCTTGTGCTTATGGGAACAGAACCTCAAATTATAGCAAAAAAAGATGGACAGGGTATATCAATCGAAATCAACATTAATAATGGTGGCACAATAATTGGAAAGGACGGGAAAAACTTAGATGCCCTTCAAGAGATTGTTCAGGCTATTTTTTTCAAAAAGACATCCATGAGAAAAAGAGTAATGCTTGATATCAATGGCTATCGCAAGCGAAGTATTGACAGGCTCATGAATCTTGCTATTGATATTGCAGATAAAGTAGCTGCAACAAAAGAAGAGGTAGCCCTAAAACCTATGTCTGCACATGAAAGGTATCTTGTCCATTCGTTTCTTCAGGGAGACCATCGGGTGACCACAATAAGCCAGGGGGAAGGAGAAGCAAGGCAGGTGGTCGTTATCCCGAATGAATGATACAATTGCTGCAATTTCAACACCACCCGGAATAGGAGGAATTGGGATTGTAAGGATTTCTGGGCCAAAAAGTTTAAAAATTGCAAAGAAAATATTTAGATCAAAAAAACCTATAGAAAACCGTAAATTGATATATGGAAAGATAATTAATAAAGACGAAGTAATCGATGAAGTCCTCCTTTCGTACCATAAAGCACCATATACATACACAAGGGAGGATATTGTTGAAATAAACATCCATTCTGGGCTATCTTCTCTTAAAGAAACTCTTTCTTTGGTTATTTCTTGTGGTGCAAGGCTTGCAGAGCCTGGTGAGTTTACAAAGAGGGCATATCTTTCAGGAAGAATTGACCTTTCTCAGGCAGAGGCGGTTTCAAAAATTGTTTCTGCAAAGACAGAGCTTGCAAGGAAAATTGCAGTAAGAGAACTTGGTGGCAGCCTTTCATTAAAAATAAAAGAAATAAGAGAAGGCCTTTTGTCCTGTCTTTCTTATATCGAGGCAGGACTTGACTTTGAAGAAGAATTGGATAAAGAAGGAATTTATAAAGATACCATATTACTCAAAGAAAAACTCGATAATCTTATCTTAGGATATAGGTCCGGGAGGTATCTTTCAGATTGTGCAATCGGTGTAATAGTTGGAAAGCCAAATGTTGGAAAAAGCTCAATATTAAACGCATTACTTGGGACAAAAAGGGCAATTGTGACACCAATTCCTGGAACAACTAGGGATTTGGTTTCGGAAATAATAAACATTAAGGGGATTCCACTCAAGATAGTTGATACAGCAGGACTTTGTTTTGCAATCGATATTGTAGAGAAAGAGGGTATAGAGATGGCATGGGCAGCAATTGAAACATCCGATATAGTAATTCTTGTTTTTGATGGTTCTGTTTCCTTAACGGATGATGATTTAGTGATCTTGGAAAAAATAAAAAAGGATAATTTAATTCTATGTGTCAATAAATGCGACTTACCTCTAGCAATCGATATATCCCAGATAAAAAATTACCCAATAGTTTATATCTCTGCAAAAGAGGGAAATATCTCTCCCCTTGTTTCTACAATAGAGGAGACACTCTTTTCTTCTTTCGATGAAAACAATATCATAACAAGCATCCGTCATAAAGAGGCAATAGAGAAGGCTATTTTTCATCTTGAAAGGGCAATTCATGAGATAGATAAAAGGGACGAAATTGCATCGATTGAGCTTAGAGCATCCATAGATAGCTTATCCGGTATTATTGGTGAGAAAATAACGGATGAAGATATTCTAGATAAAATCTTTTTTACATTCTGCATTGGAAAATGAAAAAGAGACATATCCTTTCATTCATAATAAGTTTTCTCTTTCTTTATCTTGCTGTAAGAAATGTTGATTATGAGAATGCAAAAGAAGCTTTGATAAATGCAGATTATAGACTATTCATCCCTGCAATGCTAGTTGTTATTATCTCGTTCGTTCCAAGGGCAGTAAGGTGGGATTTGTTTCTTAAAGAAACAAAAAGAATAAGTTTTAACTCATTATTTTCTGTTATGATGATAGGTTTTATGGTAAACAATATCCTTCCAGCAAGGCTGGGCGAGTTTGCAAGGGCTTATATAATTGGAAGAAAGGAAGGGATATCCAGAAGCCTTTCTTTTGGAACAATTGTTTTGGAGAGGATATTTGATGGTCTTGCCCTCCTTTTCCTTTTCGGTTTGGGCATGATAATCTCTCCATTTCCAGAATGGGTAAGGACAACAGGAGCAGTAGGTCTTTTTGTGTTCACATTTGGAATATTATTCTTGATCTTCTTAAAGATAAAAAGAGATTTGATGGTAAGATTGGTTTTTAATATCTCTTCACTAATCCACAAAGCATCCTCAGAAAAAGCAAGCTATATCCTTGATAGATTTATTGATGGTCTTGCAAGCCTTGGTAATATAAGGGATATTCTTCTTATAACTCTATACTCAATTGTTGCGATAACCATGCTTGGTTGTGAATTTCACATACTCCTTTTTTCATTCGGTATTGATATCCCTTTTTATGCCCCATATTTCATATCAGCTATTGTCGGATTGGGAACTATGATTCCGGCTGCACCAGGATATATCGGAGTATTTCACTCATTTTGTGTAGGTGGACTCCTTCTCTTTGGAGTAGAAAAAGATATTGCGTTGAGTTATTCCATAATTGTCCATCTTGGTCAGTATATTCCAGTAACACTTGTCGGAGGATTTTATCTCATGAAAGAAGGTATTTCATGGGCTCAAATTACAAAGCGAGAATAAAATTATTCGACCAATCTAAGCATCTTATATTTGAAGATAATTTTTTTCTATATATAATAAGGCGGAAGAAATAAATCTATCTTTTTCCTTTTCTTCTTTATATTTAGGAATGTAGCTCTTGTCTGTTAAGCTTTTTAAGAGATAAACTGCCTTTTTTCTTTTTTTGTATTCTGGAATCTCAAGAAGAAAGGATGGGTCATGCTTATTTCCTTCTAATATTAAAGAAAGGGAATTTGACCACTGATAGAGAAACCTTACCCTTGAATTTAGGGGCCACCAAGCATCCATATTTTTTTCTATAGGACTCCACAATTCTTCTATCTTGGAATACTCACCATTTTTAAGCAAAACTAGAACCCTTCCAAGTATACACAAGCCTACCATATCGCTATATGTTGGCTCAAGCCATTTCAGGAAGAAAATCGAAGAAATAGCTTTTCTAAATATTTTTTCTCCCTCATTCAACCTACCAATTAATACCTTTTTATATCCAGATGAAACAAAATATTGAAACCAGATGTGAAAAAAGAGAATAAGAAAGCATATCAAGATAAGCCTTGACCTTCTAAATAAAATGACAAAGATAAGATTGACTATATTAAAAACCCTTGGATGGTCTGCGAAGATAGGAAGAAGTGAAGAAATAAGAACGATAATCCCAATATCTAGGGAAAGGTCAAGGAGGATAAAAGAAAGATAAATGCGAAATTTCGGCCATTTTATAAAAAAAGATAAAACAACTGCCAAAACAAGAACTAAAGAGATTCCTATTGGAAGGTATAGGACAAGAAAGACAAATGCATCTTTTAACAGCTCAATTGGAACAAACTTTATCGTTCTTTGTCCAAATATCATTGAAAGGGCTAAGATTAGCGTTGTTGCTAAATAAAACCAAAGAAACCATCTCTTTTTTAAAACATACCTTTTAAGGCCTGGATAGTCCTTTATAAGAAACATGCCTATTAAATGAATTATAAGAAGGAGAAAAAGAGTAATTAACCAGCAGACAGAATAACCAAATAAAAATATAGGAAGATATCTTAATAAAAATGCCTCTTCAAGAAAAAACCAGAATGGTCTTTTTGTATCGGAGAGATTTATTCCTTTTTTATAAGAAGATATTGCATAGATAAAATCATTTGTAAAATAATAGATGTTTCCCAATGCAAAATATCCTAAATTAAGCGACGGCTCTTTTTCAATAGCATTCTTTGCATAATCGAATGCAGTAGTATAACTTCCCTTTTTTGCCCAAAATTCACTCATATAGACATCTGGGATACCATCGGAAGGAAAATTGGAGGAAGCATCTTTATAAACCTCATCTAGTTTATTTTTCCACATCAATTCTTTACATAGCCACAAAGCCCTTATCTTTGCAAGATGGAATTCTTTATCCTTCTTAACACACTCATCAAGGAGTCTAGCTGCCCGAATGTATTTCTTACCAAGTATATCAACACAGGATTCAAGGTATAGACTGGTTGCCTCATCTTGCAAGATAACAAAAGAAAGTGTAGGGCTTCCCAAAAAAACGCATGCCTTTACAATCTCTTCTTTTATAAGGATATTATCCTGTTCTTCATCTTGAAGAATAATGAGAAGTTCTAATGCCTCTTTGTGCCTTCTAGAGGCGTTAAGATATTTTGCAAATTCAAACTTAAGTTCACTTGATTGGGTATTTTCTATTCCCTCATTAAGTACTTCAATCAACGAATGATAGTTTTCAAGCAAAGAATAGAGTTTTGCAAGATTTATATAAGGAAGTACAAGTGATGGGTCAATCTCTTTTGCCTTTTTGAATAGCTTTTCTGCTTCTTTAAAATTCCCTTGCGCTTTCCTTACCATTCCCATCCCTACATATGAATAAGGAGTTCTCTCGTAAGAATAGAGGATCTTGTCCAACTTAAAGGCATTATAAGCCCTTTTGTAATCTCCTTTGTGATAGAAAAAGAGCCCGTTTCTTAAATGAGGAGAATATGAAATATTTCCAAAATCAAAAATCTCTCCTTTTTTTTGATAGCAAATAGAAAGGGGAAAAAGTAAATCTTCTTTTAGAGATTTCTTTAATTCTTCCTCATAGATTTGTTTTGCCTTGTCATATGAACCTTTTGCAAGGTACGCCCTTGCTTTTATAATATCACTTTTTCCATTTATAAAAAAAAGACATATAAAAACAAGACCTATCCTTATAATCTTCATATGTCTACATCTGTCTACATCTTAATATTTTGTGTATCTTTGGTATATCCTTTTATATCAAATAAAGTTTATGTTTCGTAACTCCTAAGTAGTCTTCCCCATTCTGTTTTCATAAACTTTGAAATTCTTATCTTTCCAATGGTTGAATACCAAAGGGTGTCGTAATAAAGATTTGATACTTGATAGTAAAAAGAGGAACAAAGGGGAAATTTTTCAAGCCTCTGTAAAAATCTCTTCTTCATAAATTGCTCAAAAAATATACTAAGACCTTTCTTTACCTTAAAGCCCCAGTTTTCATTTAAAATATCAATATCACCAACAATCTCTATATCCTTAATATCGGCAACACCAAATCCCATTTCATGTGCCATCCTAATATAGGGAATATCTATTGGAGAAAACCCCATAAGACGAAAAGAAACAGCATCTATTGCAACAGGATCAGACGATGCCAATATAACATTCTTTATTTTTGGAATAACTGTTCTTGGTCCCCCTCCATCACCACATATTGTCCCATCCATTATAACAAAAACATTGGGGTGGAGTTCTCTTTGCATAATGAGTAAATCAAGCAATATTTCATGATCATAGATATAATGCCCTACTTCTTTTACCAAGCCACTGAATACATTCTTTATAGCGCCCATTATTATTGAATGGCTATTTGTCTTTATAGTTGGAAGGTGTAAAATATCCTTTCCAATAAACATCTTTGGAATAAAAATACCCTCAGGAAATATTTTATCTATTACAAAAAGTTTTTTTTTGAAGTGATATACTTCCCAATCTATCTCAGGAAGAGAAATAAAATTGAGGCGATATTTCTTAAAAACATGAAGCCATTTGTTGTTGATTGCTCCTTTTCTTGGATTTGTAACAATAGTTTTATTTTCAACAGGAAAAATTTTTGATGGAAGGAAGCCGTTTTCAATCAAGCAATTCAAAACACCGTCGATCTGCCAAGGTTCTGTTGAGCAAGATGGAAAATACTTTGTTAAGGAAAGATTAAGCTTTATTATTAGGTCCCTTTCTGAAGAAAGGTGCTTTTCGTATTCAGCACCATACATAACCTTCCTGTAATCTTCGATGATTGTTTCAGGCGAGGTCTTTATAATACAAACCTTAGGCATTAAAATACTGCTTTACAAAGGGAGTTTGTAATTTCTTTTATCGAAGAAAGTCTTGCTTTATTATCAGGGTTTATCTTTGGAATAACTGTTTCTATTTTATCTAAGGTTGTATGTGTATCCCAGGGTACAGAAAGCAGAGGTATTTTCTTTATCTCTGCCTTTTCTATAACCTCTGGGAAAGGGATTATATCTCCAGTTAATACGATACAGGATGTATCTTCTGTCAAGACGGAAAGGATTAGATCTGTCCTGTCTCCTCCAGTGATTATAGTTTTGTTTGGTATTCTTTCAAGATAAGGCATTGCATATTTTGGGGTCATTGCACCAACAAGAATATTTTCAACCTGTCTTAAAAGCCCCCCATTTCCCGCCAGTATATTGGCAGATAAAGCCTCTTGAATTTGGGCACAAGATACAGAAGAAAACCCCTCTGTGTATGGAATTGTTCCCAAAAATGCATCTTTATCGACAAGATCAAGATTTTTTACTTTATTTAAAACTACACCTTTAATCAGCTCTTCTCCTTGTCTTTTTAAAAAGGCCATTTCATCTTCCCAGCCATCTTTTTCCTCTATAACAAGGAGGATTTTTGTATTGAGTGCATCTGCTATTTCGAATGAAGACAAACCATTTCTTGCACCACGGACAATATCTGTTTCAATAATGATATGATCTTTATTTTCTACTGCCTTTTGGTATGCAGACTTTATCTTTTCAATATCTATATCAACTTCAGGAAAGTCAAGACCAGGGCATATATCATAGTCAGATAATGAAATATTGGCTATTTTCTTCATTAGGTAAACATCCTCATCTATCATTCTCCCGCCAACTTTCCTTTTTTCTCCGATTGGTTTAAAATATCCGCAGTTTTTAAAATTTAGAATAAAACCTGCTGTTACAAGACTTTTTCCGCACCTTCCTATTCCTGAAATAACGATAGATTTCATAATAGCAAAAATAATATGATTTTTATTTAATTTTTGTCAAGATTTTTCTTCTGTAACTTACCCATAAGTCTGTAGAAGTAAGTCCTGCCTAGGTTTTCTACACTCATTTTATCCAATAAAGGAAAAAGAAAAAATGCCGATTTATAAGATAGAGATGAAAGAAAATAGTTTGTCTCAATATTTAGAAGAATTCAAACTTTCATATGGTAAAGAGTTTAAAGATAGGAGATTAGAAAAAAGGTTTGAAGATATCTT
>DNCM01000182.1 GCA_003498085.1 bacterium | reverse complement strand
GGGGAATAGAAGACTCCGATTTAAATTTTAGTATTATTTAGGTATCGTGATAATCCCTGTTTAAGTATCGTGATAATCCTTGTTTAGTGTCCTTTTCTTTTCTTTTCTTCTTCTTCTTCTTCTTCCCCTTCCTCTTTCTTTTCTTTATGAGGCTTTTCTTCCTTCTTTTCGTGTAGTTTTGCTTCTTCTGCCTTAAGTAACTCCTTTATCCTCTTTCTTCTTTCTTTAAGTTCAAGCTCTGTCTTCTTTATTTTCTCCAATTCTTCAAGAATAAGTCTTTTTTCAATCAATTCTTTCCCAAGAGAACTTTTTGCACCTGCGCCTTCTGGGATAAGATAGGAAACTTCATCTCTTATTCCGAATTTCTCTAGTCCAAGTTCAATTGTTGCAGAAAGCCATTCGTTGCTCCATTTAAGGGATGAATTTGGGCTGTAGTAGTAGACGATATATTGGGATTGATGTGAAAGGGTTTGCAAAAGAAAGTCATATAGGTTGATAACCTCCTTTGATTTTCTAAAAAGAAGGTATTTTCCATACGTTTTATTAGAAATATCTTCTAAAATAACATCCTTTTGTTCTTTGTAATCGACGACAAGGATGGGGATATTGTTATTCCTCGCATAATTTATCACTCTTTCAAGTTTATCTATTTTTTTAAGGACACTTGATGTAAAAATGATAATCCCCCTTTTTGCACAAAGTCCAAGCAATTCTTCTATTCCTTTGTCTAATCCATCAAGAATGGAGTCTACATTTACCTCCCCTTCAAACTTTAAACTTTCAATCCCATCTCTGATCTCTGTTTTATTAAAGGTAAATGGGACAATAGTCTTTACAGAGGAGGAAAATGAGATAACCGCTCCCCCTTGTTTTCCATCCTTAAATCGCTTAACCATGCCAAATAAAAGCTTTTTTATCTTCTTATTCTTCATAGCTTTTGAATCTTCAATTACAAAAACAATCCCCATATTGTCACTTTTTTTCAAAACATCCTCAATCCCTACTGGATAAGCAATTCTATTTTCTTCGACTATTCTTATATTTTCTTTCTTTAAAGAAGGGATATCGTACTTCTCTCCCTTCAATGTTAATGAGAGAAGGACCATCGGATAATTTACAAGATCTATTCTATTTATAACAACATCAAGTCCTTTTTTTATCATCCAATTAGGAGAGAAGACATGGATATTGGAAGATTTAGGCTCTGCTATATAAACAAATCCAAATCTATTGACAGCAATGGATGAGGGAGAAAATGGTATCCCTATCTCTTTTTTGCCATCGATAATGATCTCTTTTTCTTTTGCTATGTAAAATTTTTTATCCTTGATAAAAACCCAATTTGCACGAACTGTAAGGCTTCCAATAAAATTAAAGGATGGTGAAAAATGTTTGATACCATAAGTATCAACAACCCAGATTGAACCATCTTTGTCTAGACAGATACTAGATGGAGCAAAAAGAAGATTGAAATCTTTGATCCCAGAGATAAATTTCCCCTTTTTTGAAAACTTTTGAATACCACTTTTGTCTGCAACATAGATATTTCCATGGTCGTCCAAAGTAATCCCTGCTGGTCTGATAAATTCTCCTTTTTTTCTTCCTTTTTTTCCAAATTTCAAAGTGAGTGTCCCAGCCTTTGAGAATTTCAGTACAGAGTTTTCTGATGTTACATAGATATTTTCGCTATCATCAACACAAACACCAAAAGGCTTTTTTACAGGTATTTTAAGAATAGGCTTTCCAAAACAAGACATCTTAAGGACAACATCGTTCCCATATCCTGCTATGTAGATATTGTCAAATTTATCAACAAAGATTCCTTTTGGATGGGAAAATCTTCCAAAATCCTTTATTTCTCCTTTAATAGTAAATACTTCAGTATATCCATTATCGTGCTTTCCCCAATATTTCTTGAGCTTGTATCTGATGTATGGATCATCAGTAAGATTTAAATATCTCTCCCAAGCATTCTTTGCATGGTCCATCATCCCATATCTGAAATAAGCCATCCCATACCAATACCAAGCTTGAGGAGAATCTGGATCTTTTCTTACTGCCCTTTTATAACAAGAGATGGCAGATTCAAAGTCCATATTTTTGTAGTGCAAAAAACCTTTTTTTACCAAGCTTTCGGCATCTTCCTTTGAGAAAGCAATGAATGGAATTATAAGCAGCAAAAATAGTTTCTTCATTATATTAAAATTATAGGGCTTAAATAAGTCTTTGTCTACCATTTTAGGAAGTTTTAAGAAGGAGTTCTGCTTTTAAAAAATCATCAATTTCACCATCCATAACAGCCTTTACATTTCCTGTTTCATAGCCTGTCCTGTGGTCTTTTACCATTGTATATGGACAGAAGACATAAGACCTTATTTGACTTCCCCATCCAATGCTCATCTTTTCTCCAGAGAGCTTTTCAATTTCCTTTCTTCTTTTTTCCTCTTGAAGCTCGTAAAGCTTTGCATACAAAACTTTTAGGCAATTTACCTTATTCTGATACTGACTCCTTTCATTCTGACAGGAAACAACGATTCCCGTTGGAATATGAGTAATCCTCACAGCAGATTCTGTCTTTTGCACATGTTGACCGCCTGGGGCAGATGCTCTAAAGGTTTCTATCTTTAGGTCTTCTTCTTTCACATTTACCTCTATTGGGTCAATAATTTCTGGCATAACAAAAATAGATGCAAATGATGTATGTCTCCTTTTGTTTGCATCGAACGGAGAGATACGAACAAGCCTATGGATACCCCTTTCTTTTTTAAGCCAGCCGTAGGCATTTTTCCCCTCTATCAAGAAGACAACGGATTTTATTCCCGCCTCTTCTCCAGGAAGCATATCTAAAAGCTTTGTTTTATAACCCCTAATTTCTGCCCATCTTATATACATCCGAAAAAGCATACTTGCCCAATCACAAGACTCTGTTCCGCCCGCACCAGGATGGATTGAAATAATTGCATTACTTTTATCATGGGAATCAGAGAAGCTGTAAAAAAGCTTAAGTTCATCGGGTTTTTTTAAAAGTAGATTTGCTTTTTCCATAAGTTCCTTAAGGATTTCTGGGTCTTCTCCAAGAGAAATTAGCTCATCGATCTCTTTTTTTTCTTTAATAGCTTTAAAATAAGGCTCTAAATATTCCTTTAATTCATTAAGCTCTTGAATCTTTCTCGAACAAGATGGATCGTCCCAAAAAGATGGTTTATGAACTTCTTCTTCAAGCTCCTTAATCCTTAAAGATTTCTTGTCTAGGTCAAAGAAACCCCCTTATTTCATCTAAACTTGTCTCTACTTCCTTCATTATCTCAAAAAGTTCGTCCATAATGAACACCCCCTTTATTTAAATCATTATCCGCCTAAATATGCAGATTTTACCTTTTCTTTCTCTATTAGTTTATATCCATAATCGATAAGGATAAATCTGCCCGTTTCTAAAACATATCCTCTATTAGCAATCCTTAAAGCAAGGTTTGCATTCTGTTCAACTAATAGTATACTTACACCTTCTTGATTTATCTCTTTTATAACCTCAAATATCTTTTCTACCATTTTTGGAGCAAGTCCCAATGATGGTTCATCTAAAAGTAAGGCCTGTGGTTTACTCATTAAGGCTCGGGCAATGGCTAACATCTGCTGTTCTCCGCCAGATAGAGTTCCACCTTTTTGATTTATCCTCTCTTTCAATATGGGAAAAAGATTAAAATTCCTCTCCAAATCTTCCTCTATTTCTTTTTTATTATTTCTTGCCCAGGCTCCCATTTTCAAATTCTCTAACACAGTAAGTGTAGGGAAGATTCTTCTTCCCTCAGGGCATAGAGATATCCCTAATTGAACAATTTTATCTGGAGAAAGCCTTTCTATACTCCTCATCCTAAACAATATCTTTCCGGATTTAGGGTGGATTAAACCACAAATAGTCTTAAGTATTGTGGTTTTTCCTGCACCATTTGCCCCAATTATGGTTACAATCTCACCCTCTTCCAAATACAAACTTACACCTTTCAATGCCTCAATCTTACCATAAAAAGTAGATATATCTTCTAGTTCAAGTATCATAGGTCTTTCCTAAATATGCAGCTATCACTTTTTCATTGTTTCTTATCTCATCTGGTGTTCCTTCTGCGATCTTTTCCCCATAATCAAAAACTATTACTCTATCGGGAATATTCATCACAACCCTCATATCGTGCTCTATTAAAAGAACAAAAATCCCATTTTCCCTTATCTTTTTGATCAATTCCATCATCTCTTGGGTTTCATTAGGATTCATCCCTGCTGTTGGTTCATCCAGTAATAGAAGTTTCGGCTTGTTGGCTAAAGCCCGAGCAACTTCTAGTTTTTTCTGTTCGCCATAAGGTAGGTTTTTAGCAATCTCATTTATTTTATTTTCTAGACCCATAAATTCTGATAAATAATAGGCAGATTTTAAATTTTTATCTTCGATTTCTTTAAACCTTTTCGTTCTAAATATAGAGTCTAATACAGTATATTTAGTATGGAAGAAAAAGCCCGACAGTATATTTTCCAATACAGTCATTTGGTGGAATAAGCGAAGATTCTGAAATGTACGGGCAATTCCTAATTTTGCAATCTGATGTGGTTTAAGCCCACTTGTGTTTCTATTTTCAAATTTTATCGTCCCTTCAGTTTGAGGATAGATTCCGGTTAAGATATTGAAAAATGTAGTTTTACCGGCTCCATTAGGACCGATTAAGGCAAAGATTTCTCCCTTTTCTATCTTAAGCGAGATTTTATCCAATGCCTTTAATCCATTAAAATTCTTAGAAACATTTTCTGCAAGTAGCATGGTTACTCCTCTTTTAATTCCCATTCATGTCTTTTTTCGGGAATAATACCTTGGGGTCTGAGTATTACCATAAGGACCATAAACAGCCCAAAGACTAGCATCCGATATAAGACGAATTCTCCTCCACCAAGTACACTCCTTAAAAATTCTGGTAGCCCTATAAGTAAAATGGCACCCAATATAATACCATATATACTACCTATTCCACCTAATACAACCATACATACAAGTAAGATGGATTCCAAGACAGTAAATGATTCTGGGCTTACAAATCCTATCCAATGCACATATATCACTCCGGCTATACTGGCTAAAGCGGCACTCATCACAAAAGAAAGCATCTTTACATAAGAAGTATTAATACCGCAAACATCACTTAAACTTGGAAGCCTCTTCCTCAATGTTACTATCTTCTCCTCTCCTTGTTTAGGAATCTTATGGGGAATAAATTTAGGTGCTTTACTTTCAT
>DNCM01000117.1 GCA_003498085.1 bacterium | reverse complement strand
TGGATTATATCCTGGAATAAATGAACATATGTTGAAATATATTGTTGATACATTCGAAAGATTCTTTGTAATTACTCATAAAATTGGGGGAATGTAGCTCTGGTGGTTCTAATAATGCTGAACATTTCACTTCTTTTAAGATATACCAGAAATGAGACAGTAAAGATACTCTTTTATTCTAATTTTTTACAGGTATCAAATACAGTAAGATGATTAACCAACGATTCTTTTTTAGAGCGAGAACCTCAACTGATCTTTTTTATTTCACTGCATGCTTTCAATCTATCATAAATACTCCACAATTCTTCTAAGTGAAAATGTTATAATTTGGCATATTTGGTATATAATGTTATGATTAACTACAATGGAATGTAAGGTTTGTGGTAAGAAATTTCCTCTATCTCAAACCTTAGGGGTTTGTTTAGACTGTCTATATAAAGGCGAAGATAGGACTAAAGATATTGTCCAAAGGTTACATAGAGAAACAAGGCTCAATTTTAATCTTCCACCTCTTCCTCTAAGGGATAAGCAGGGTATAACCTGCAAGCTTTGTGTAAACAATTGCAAGATTGGCAAAGATAAGGTAGGTTATTGCGGTCTAAGAAAGAATGTTGATGGACATCTTATCAATCTTGGAGGAACATCCGAAGACGGGATACTTGAATGGTATTATGACCTACTTCCTACAAACTGTGTGGCAGATTGGGTCTGTTTAGGAAAGAGGATGTCTGGATATAAAAATATGGCTGTTTTCTACAAATCATGCACCTTTAACTGTCTATTTTGCCAAAACTGGCATTATCGCTATAAAGATTCAAAAAGTATTACATCAAAGGATTTGGCTAGTTTTGTAGATGAGAAGACTGCCTGTATCTGCTACTTTGGAGGAGATCCTGCAAGTCAGATGATGCATGCCATTGCTACATCAAAGATAGCACTTAAGCAAAAAAATGTGATGATTTGCTGGGAGACCAATGGAAGTATGAATAGGAAGCTACTTGAAGAAGCCGCCGAGATAAGCCTTTATTCAAACGGCTGTATAAAGTTTGATTTAAAGGCATTCGACGAAAGCCTGCATCATGCACTATGCGGAACATCAAACAAGAATACATTAAAAAACTTTGAATATCTAGCAACTGTAGCAAGAAAGAGGTTATCTCCACCATTCCTCATTGCATCAACCTTGCTTGTTCCTTACTATATTACTCCAGATGAAGTAAAAAAGATTGCTCTATTCATCAAAGGATGCAGTTCGGATATTCCCTATGCTCTTCTTGCCTTTCATCCACAATTCTATATGAAAGACCTGCCGACTACCTCAAGGAAACAGGCAGAGGAGTGTCTCAAAGTCTCCTATGAGGTAGGATTAAAGAATGTAAGGATTGGTAATATCTATTTGCTATCATAAAACTACCACAAATTAGTGAAATTTCCCTTTTGACCTTGAAACTAACAAAAGATATTGAAGAACTATTTGGCTATACCTAGGTCCTTTTCATTTGATACAAAGCAATCTCTTCAGTAATTCAAGAAGGATGATTACAATGACGAAGCTATAAGTCTCAATGAGGAATTTTTAATAAATGTATCAACCATCTCATCATCCATTATGTATTTTCCTATTAAAATATCTTCGCCCTTCATTGTTCCATGTGAATCAGAGCCACCAGTAACAATAAGATTGTAATCTCTTGCTTTTCTTATGATATATTTATATAAAGATTTGTCGATCTTTGGATGAATAGCTTCAATTCCAACAAGTCCAACCTTAACAAGGCCAGGCAAAAGTCCAATTGTATCATATGGATGGGCAAGAACAGAAACTCCGCCCACCCTTCTTATAACTTCTATTGCCTCATCTGGCCCTGGCAAGCTTTCCCTTTCAACCCATCCTGGCTTTCCATGGGTAAGATAATTTGAAAAGCAGGAAAGAACAGAATCTCCCATACCTTTTTCAAACATAGTCTTTGCTACATGCAGCCTTCCAATTGCTCCACCGCCCGATATTTTTCTGACATCAGATAGATTTATATCCATTCCTTTCTCTTTAAGCTTTTTTACAATTTTTTCAATCCTCCATTCCCTTCCTTCTCTGATTGGAGAAAGAAATTTTTTGAGTTCTTGATGCTCAGGATCTATAAAATAACCAAGGATATGGATTTCCTCTATCTTGTTTTTACCACAACAACCTATTTCAACACCTGGAATTATCTCAATATGTGTGTCTATCTTTTCTGCCTCAAAGATACTATCTAAAATATCGTGATCTGTAATACTTATGTGGGAAAGACCTACTTTTTCTGCATACTCAATAACACGGGAAACATTTATATCAGAATCAGAATAATTTGTATGGATATGCAAATCGGCGGACATTCAACTTACCTCAACTTTAATTATTTTATCTAAAATACCATTTATTATACGATATGAATCGCTTGTTGAAAATTTTTTTGAAAGCTCGATTGCCTCATCTATAACGACTACAGGAGGTGCATCCTTACTGAAAATGATTTCAAAAATAGCGATATGAAGAATTATATAGTCAATAACAGCAAGCCTTTCTATATCCCAGTTTTGTAGGTATTTTTTGATTATCCTATCAATTTTTCCTTTATTTTTACAAACCCCAAGGACAAGGCTTTTTGCAAAATCACTCTCCTTTTCTGGGTAAAGGGAAAAATATTTATCGATTGCTTTTTTGGAAAATCTATCTTTGTTTATTTTAAGCCAATAGAGAATCTCAAGACAGGCCTCTCTTGCATCACTTCTTTCTCTCATCAATTGCCCTACAAAGGCTTACCATTTCGATAGCAGAAAGTGCTGCGTCCCTTCCCTTATTTCCAGATTTTGTCCCTGCTCGTTCAATTGCTTGTTCTATTGTATCCGATGTTATTACACCGAAGATTACAGAGATTCCAGTATCAAGAGAAACTTTTGCTACTCCTTTTGCAACTTCACTTGCAATATAGTTGAAGTGTGGAGTGTCTCCTCTAATAATTACACCAAGGGCAATAATTATATCTTGATCCTTTGCAATCTTTCTTGCAATATATGGAATTTCAAATGATCCAGGACAGTAGAAAATAGAAATATCGTTATCATCTACATTGTGCCTTTTTAATGTATCTATACAGCCATCCAAAAGCATTTTAGAAATGAACTCATTGAACCTTGAAACGACTATCCCAACCCTAATCCCTTTTCCATCAAGCCTTCCTTCATAAACTTTCATAAATATAGTTTATAGTTATTGACTTATGGTTGTCAAATTATTTAACACTGTAACCTAAATAAAGATATAAAAGAATCTTATGATTACATAAAGAATGAAAGAAAGGCATTACAATAACACGCTTGGTATAGACATATCGACCACCCCTTTTCAAAAATCCAGTAACAGAATCATAGGAAATTGTAAATATTTCATCGAAGAAGATGTTATGATGAATTAGGGTTTTTGTGGTTTTAAGTTTCTCATAAGGAGTCATTCCATCCATTCCTACCCCTATAGTTTGGTCTGTAGAAATTCCAAGTATCTTGCCATCTTTTAAGCTTTGCTGAGAAACATAGAAATATTATTGCATCTTTACTTCCTTAATCATCAAGAAATATTCATCATCTTGCCTATGGGAACTG
>DNCM01000093.1 GCA_003498085.1 bacterium | reverse complement strand
ATGGTCTCTGGAATGGATGCGGAGTTGACAAATGAAGTTTATCTTGAGGATAATAAGGTGTTTCTTGAATGATTAAAAATATCCACCCTTCACAAACTACTATGTTTGAAACTCATGAGTTTCTGTCTTATGAAGAGATAATGAATGCCTCTGCCAAGGAATTTGCAATGAAAAGGAATATAATAAATTTGAGACAAGAACTAAAATACGAAATTCCCAGCACCACATATTTAACACATGCCATTCATAATGTCTACCCTGCTAAATTTATTCCACAAGTTCCTAGATTTATTATAAAGAAATTCAATTTAAAAGGGAAAATAATTTTAGACCCTTTTGCTGGCTCAGGAACAACAGCAGTAGAAAGTCTAATAACTGGCAATAGTAATATATCAAGTGACATTAATCCCATAACAAGATTTTTAACAGAGGTAAAGACTTTAAAACTAAATCCTCAAGACTATTTTAGTTGTGTGGATAGGTTAAATTACCATATAGATTCTATACCTACCTGCCATTTAAAATTTGTTCCGAAGTGGGGGAATTTAGATTACTGGTATCCTGAGGATATATTGTCTGCATTAACAAAAATATGGGGCTATATTCATAATATTGATGAAAACGAAGGCAATATAAAATATATTTTAAAGGCGAGTGCTCTCTATATCTCAAGAAAATATTCGTATGGTGAGAATGAATCTCCAAAATTGTTTAAGTCAAAACAAAAGACAATAAAAATGAAAGAGTTGAATAATAAATTTCATGAACAAGGCTTAGGATTGTTACAAAACGAATTATTACTGAAAGCAAAACAATATTTGAAGTGTATTATTCAGTTTAGCTCTGCTATGAAGACAGAATATAAAAAAGTAAATCTAATAGATAATACTGGTGAACAATTTCTAATGGTTTTAAATAATAGTATTGAAGAATTAGGTCAGATTTTATCAGAAGAAACAATTGATTGCATAATAACTTCTCCCCCCTATATCTATGCTCAAGAGTACTTTAGGTCTACAAAAATAGATATGTATTGGTTAAATATGGCGAATGACGAATCTATTAGAAAATTAACAAAGAGTGAAATAGGACAGAAATTTAAGCCATTTTGTGATTTATCAGCAGAACTTTTAAAGATCACGCCCTATAAAAACGCTGCAAATACTATAAAAAAGCTTTCCGAGAATTTTAAGACCAAAGAGAATATACATCGTTTTGAAGCATATTTTAATGACATACTATATTTTGTTCAGTTGTCTGCAAAACTATTGGTGAAGAAAGGTATACTGACGATCTTTATCGGTGAGCCAAAAGTATTCGGTTCTCCTGTAAATGTTAAGGATATAATATCAGAAATGTTGTCACAGAGCAATTTGAAGATAAGGCAAACATTTTTTGATATTATAAAAAGCAGACATTTGTCAAGAAATAGACTTAACGAAAATCCAAATGGAATATCAGGAGAATGGCTAATTATAGGAGAAAAATTATGAAAATAACTTTTACCAAAACAGAATTGAACAGTAAAACAAAAATCAGGGCTAAATTGAAGGAATCCCTTTCTGCATTTAAAGATATTTCAAAATATTATAATGAGGATGAAATTTTCAGCCTTATTCTTTCCGCAATCAGAGTAAATGAACTGAACATTATTGAGATTGAAAAAATAAGGAATAGAACTCAATACATTGTAGATACTGAGAAAGTCAAATATTGGATAGATAAAAGGCTCTTCCCAAATACAGTTCAAATAAGCACAGATGATAAAGAGCTTTTAAAACTTCTAATATTTTCCTTGGCAATGCCTTACAAAATGTTGAAAGGTGAAACAAAAGCAACTATGAGTGAAAAGGTACAACGAGGAAAAGAGAGAGATTTTGAGCAGATTTTTTCCGATACATTTGTTGGAAAGATAGGAGAAATCATCTTTAAACAATACGCAAAGCAAAAATTTGAGAGAGAAATAATTTTAGACTGGGGTATTAGTAGAGAAATAGAAACTTTTAAATCAGATATAGTGAATTCAAAAAAGGTAGTAAGTATAAAATCTACTGATACCCTTGAGAGTATCTGGGCGGAAGCCCCTAAAAACGCAGATTATGGAATTTTGGTTAAAGTTTCTTTGCCTAAAGATTTCCTTATGAAGATTCTTGCATATATAAGTAGTTTAGAAAAACTTCTGAATTTTGTTAAAGAAAAGATACAAAAAGATATAACTGCCTCTGATACTATGGATCTAGTAAACTTTATAAAAGAAACTGCCTACGATGAACAAATGGCAATTAAAGCATTTACTTGTGGATTTTTTAAAACATCGGAGTTAACATTTAAGCATAAAGGAGATAACCTGCCTTTTATAGGAGGTGAGTTTGAAATTTACGAAGATAAGCATCTTATAAAATGCAATGAATTAAAATATACCAAACAAGATTGGAATGAATTTTTTAAAGATATATTCGTCTGAAGCTAATGGATGTATTAAAATGGGTCACGCAGAAATTATAGATACCATTAAATGTCTAAATTGTGAGTCTACAAGTCACCTTCCATATAATGAGCTTTATGATGAGGAAGGGATTAGTTTAAAATGTGAATGTTTATCGCGCAAGACTCTTTTTCAGATAAATTATAGGGCTGTAAATATTGACAGATTAAAAGACAAAAAAACCAGAATTATGATTGATTTCCATGAGGCTTTATCGGGAGTTACCTCTTATTATCACTATAGTCAAGGTGATAGAAAAAAATATATTGAAAAGAAAATTACTTCAATCGTTGTAACACA
>DNCM01000178.1 GCA_003498085.1 bacterium | reverse complement strand
AAAACTTCGAGAAGAATGGAGAAAAAAGGGAGAAATGCCTCCTTTAGAAGAGCTTATAAAACCAAAAGTAGAACCTCCTCCACCACCACCTCCACCACCTCCACCTGATAAAGATAAAGATAGAGAAGAAAAAAGAAAAAAAGAGGAAGAGGAAAGAATAGAACGAGAAAAAAAGCTTTCTGTTGAAAAATATAAAATATTAAAGGAAGAACTGGAACATAGACTAACTATAATGGAAATCACAAAAAAAGACTATGATGGGAGGCTTTTGAGTGAGGAAGAATTATTAGAAAAAAGAAAATCAGCCCTTTTATTATTTAAAGAAAATCTTGAGTTACTTCCAGATTTAGTAGACCAAAATAGAGAAAGAATGAGAATTGACGAAGAAATTGCAAAAATAGAAGTAAATCTAGGCATTTTAAGAGGAAGACAAGCTAAGGAAGAATTAGACCATAGAATAACTATGATGGAAATTACGAGAAGGGATTATGAAGGAAGAATACTAAGTGAGGAAGAGATACTAGAAAGAAAAAGAAATGCACTTTTGTTATCTAAAGAAAATCTTGAGTTAATTCCAGATTTGACAGAAAGAAATAAAGAAAGAATGAGAATTGACGAAGAAATTGCAAAAATAGAGACAGAGCTAACTAATTTACGAGAGAAACAAGCTGATAAGATTATTCCTGATATTATTATACAAGAACAGGAAAGACTTAAAACAATAGAAAGACAAATAATAACCGAGAAAGAACTAATAGCAAACTGGGAAAGACAATATAAACAAGGAAGAATAACGAAAGAGCTTTTAATTCATAATTTAAAAATTATAATAAATATGGTTGAAAAAACAGAAGATAGATGGCGAATTGAAGATAGAATAATTGATCTACTTTCTACAGGTTCTACACAATTTGAAAAGCAGTATGAAAGTCTTTCAGATAGAGTTGATATGGCAAAGATGGAAGAAATACCTATACTTTTGAAAGAGTTGGATATATTACTAGCACAAGCAGAGGCAGAAGGAGTTAGAAAGGAAATAGTTAAAGACATATTAAAGATGAGAGAAAAATTGGCTGAAGAACTTCCTCCAACAAGAGAAGAAAGGATAAGAGAATTAAAAATAGAGACAGTAGCATTAGACGAACAAGCTATTTATGACTTTGAAATAGCTTGGCATACAGCCGTAGTTAATATGAAAAGGTCAGCTACTGATTTGGCTGATGTAATGACTACTGCTTTACAGGGAATTACTGATGCTCTTGCTGCTTCTTTTGAGGCAATTATGACAGAAAATGCTAGTGCTAGAAATGCTTTTAAAACAGCTTGGAAAGAAGCAAGAGAAGATATTAAAAAATCAGTTGCTGACATGCTTGCAGATATGACAAGGGATATTATACATTCCTTTTTGCATATAGATACTTTAATGGCTAAAAGTAGTGCAGCCTTAAGATATATTGGAGAAACAGCGAAGACAATCGGAGGAGAAGCTTTATCCTTTTTAGAAAATGCTTCAAAAAGTATCTGGAATGGAATTGAAGTAGTATCCTCACATATTTGGAATATAATAAGAGAAAAGGGAAGTGCTGCCTTTAATGCTATAGCATCAGTAGCTAAAACAGTATGGAATACAATTTGGAGTATAGCATCTACAGTTTTAAAAGCTATTATAGCTGAATTGTTGAAGATAGAAGCAATACAAAAAGCAATTGCTGCTATTAAAGCAGTAGGTAGAGCACTTCTGTTATTCCAAACAGCACCAGGAGAGATGAAAGTAATTCCTGGTTCTCCTGCACAGGAAATTCCAATTATTGCTCACGGGGGCGAGATTATTGGAAGACCTAAGATGTTTTCTATAAAAGATATAATAACAAACCTATCGGAGGTAATTACAAGTGATGTTATTAAACAAATCTTTCGACCAGTATCTTATCAAACGAGGGCAGGAGAATTTAAGACAGTTATTGGTCCTCCAAATGTTCCACAGATTATTCTTGCTCACGGGGGCGAGATTATTGGAAGACCTAAAGTAGAAGCAGTTACACCTACTCCGACAACTAATGTAGTTGTTAATATTCATCCTGGAATAATGTTTGGAGGAGACGAGGCTCTTTTAACAGAGGCAATTAAGAAAGTTTTTACTGAACATGATTTACTAGCAAATAAAGGTTTGACTAGTGAGTATTTGAGGAAAATATAATGGCAAATCCAATAATTACAATTGATTATGGAATAAATTATACAAACAGATATATTTTTGGAGTTAATCCTTATCCTGTTGAGATAATAAGAGAAGTTATTATAGACAGAGAAAGACAAAGCGATGGAACAAGGATTAGCTATTTTAGAGGAAAGAAATGGAAATTTGTATTTGAATTTAAACATATACCTTTAACAATGTTTAATTCTCTTTATATTATACGAGAAATTCCAGAACCATATAAGTTAATTCTTCAGCATATGACACCATCAGGAGAGTTTATTGTTCATTGGATAAATGATTTAAGTGGACGATATTGGTCTCCTCTTGTAAATGGTGGATTTACAGGTAGTATAAATTTTGTAGAAGTCTAGTGGCAGATATTTTTGTAACAACTAGAGATACTAATGGTTTATGGCAGGTTTCGAATGCTTTTAAGACAGAACTTGCTAAACTTTCTGGGGCTGAACCTGTTTGGAAAGTTTTTTTTACTCCTACAGAAAATCAAGCTGACTGGGTAGAAATAGATGGTTTAATTAAAACAGGCTCTATAACACAACAAGTAGAAAGAGAATTACATACTTATATGGCTATGTCTTGTTCATTGACTTTTGATAATTCAAAGGGACAATGGAATAGGCGAGGATTTTGGCAAAACCAAATAGGAAAAACTTTAAAAGAATGTAAAATAACTGATAGTACTAAAGATAGTATAGAAGGATTAGAACGGGCAAAATATAATATTGTTGTTAATTATAAAACTCCCTGGGAGGAATATAATACAGGAAAACCACGAGCAAGAGAATTATATGTATCGAAAGACGGAAAAAAATTGTTTGTTGCTACAGAGGGGAGTAGTGTAGCCGATAGAGCTATTTTCATGAAAAAAGAAGGATTATGGATTCAGATAGGAAATCCCTTGAATTATGACCTTTTTGAAAAGAAATTTTTCAGTGAAAAAGACGGAAATATTTTTTTTGGTTGTGGAAGAAGAATATTACAAATAAGAACAGATAATAATCTTTATTCTGAATTTGAATTTATGATGGGTCAAGTATCAATCTTAGGAATGATTTTATTTCAAAATAATTTTCTTCTCTATATTTACGATGCTTTTAATGAATATTCATCTACAAAATATGCAATATATTCTTTGGATATAGCTAGTAGCAGTTTGACTAAAATCCAAGAAATATCTACTCCAGAAGGTGCATATGTTATGGAAGGAACATTTCTTTTCAAAGATGATAAATTATGGTTTGCTAATGCAGATCGTTTGTTCGTTTGGAAAGGTAAAAAGTTCAAAAAATTTTGCGATTTACCTTCATTAGGACAAGACTATGCCAGAAGACTTTGTATTTGCCAAGATATATTATTTATAACAGATAGATGGAGACTATGGAAAGTTACAGAAACGGGCATTGTTTCTGTTGCTATTTTTTCCCCATATACTATAACAGACCTTCTTGCTTTAGAAATCGATAAAATGTTGCTTTTTTTAGATACACAAACAGTAATAAAACAATATGATGCAAAGAAAAATTTTACTAACTTAGAAATAAGTTTGCCTATACTTAATACATCAACAAGAGCTTGTAAATATGAAAATACTTTATATATTAGTCAATGGAATAGTGGAAAAATATTTAATGCTAAAATAAGGTCTTGTTCTGTCTATAAAAACAATACATTTATTAAAAAAGTAGATATAATCTCAGATGGTATAGAAGAACATACCTCTATTATAGAAGGAATGACTCTGGTCTTTAATCAAGATTCTATCAAAAATGATATGGCAATAATTAATCTAGGTTGGTTTGCTGATAGAAATATTTATGAAGAAAAAATAAGACTTTGGAAAGGATTTAGATTACCAAATGGAGATTGTGAATATGTTCCTGCTTTTACAGGAATGATAGATAGAGTTTCAATTTCTGATATTGGAGCAACTGCTAATATTTTTTTAATTGACCTAAATAAAAAACTTTTACAAGTTACAGCGGAAAAAGTTACAATGGATAATTCGGATGGAACACTGACAACAAAATTAAATGTTAGCGATGAAATTCCTGCTGAGGATGGAGGAGGTAGAGGATTATTGAAAACAGCTACACGAATTCATGTTATGCCTCCGATAGATAAATTTCCTTCGTCTGGTAAAATAAAGATTGGGAATGAAATTATAGCTTATACAGTCAAAGAAACTATATTAGGAACATATTTTGATGGATGTACTAGAGGAGCAGACTTAACAAATTCTTCTGCTCATAGAGATGGTAGTAAGGTAGAAAATTATCAATGGTATATTGCACCACGAATGGACAGAGCAGTTGAAAGACTAATAACTGAAGCAAATATAACAGATTACCAGATAGATGAAACAATTACACAGACGGATTTTAAACATTTTTCTTATCATGGAAAGACTCCTGCATATCCGCCTTTTGGAGTTTGTAGATGTATATGTTATGATAATACAAGAAGAGTTTATTGGATGGGAATTGATGATAAACTATATATGTGGAAAAATGGGATATGGATTTTTAAAAAAAGCATGGCAGGTTATATATATCAAATAGCTGTTAGAGAAGGAACAGATTATTTATACTTAGTAGTTTGCTCATTGACTTGGGTAAATATTGACGATCAAGATACACCAGAGGATTATGAAAATATCGGTATATTTAAACTATGTAAATATAATACAAATGACAATACTGTAAATTATTATACTAATGATAATTATAGACCTTTCTATGCAGTGAATGTTGGTCCTTATGAATATTTTCCAGATGCAAGATGGATAGCAGATAGTCGACAAGGATTCATAATTGATAATGATAAATTGTTTTTTTGTTATTATAAAATTCCCTTTGGTCCTGGTACTCTTGAATATGGTATTGCTTCTTTAGATTTAGCAACAGATATTTTTAGCACTATAATAAATTATAGAACAACACCAGGTTTTAGTTATGCTTCAATAAGAAGATTAGCCTTAACTAAAGGAGAATCAAATATTTGTTATGCCATAGGTGGAACGAAAGTTGGTGGAATAGGGAGAACTTTTTTACACTCTATTAATACAAATACATTAGTAGTAACCCAATTACATTATATAGATAATACAGATACAGATTCAGTTAGTCCCTACTATTCGATTCCAGAGATAGTTTTTTTATCTGATGGAACACAGAAAAAAATATTTAGTGTAGTTTGTGATTATCAACATAATTTTGGAACAGGAGTATCAGAATATTTCTGGAAAATAGTAGTTTGGCATTATACAACTAGCTGGAATGTATACTTACTAAAAAAATTTGCTAAAGATAGTACTGTAAACCTCCTTGATGATTGTCCCCGTTCTTTCCTTTTAGTTGGTAATGTTATTTATTTTCTTTTAGGAACAGGCTACTCGCAAGGAACTACTTATAAGTTATATTTTTTACAATTTTCTGATAATATAGTAGATGTAGGAATACCTATTGCAGGAGAAAAAGGAACACCTTGTAATCTTCTTTATATACCTGCAATTGGAGATATTCCAGAAAAACTTTTTGGTGTTTCTTATCCTCAATATATTCTTTGGCAATATTCTACAGAAGCTGTTATTTCAGCTTTTAATCAAGCTGATTTTAGAGCAAGTTATGGAGTTACTCCGATAAGTAGTCTTTTAAAATCTTTTGCTATAGCTTCTAATTTTATGTCCTATTTTGACGAACTGGGAAAATATTACTTTGTTAAAAAAGGCATTGGTGAAAATGTTATTATTGGCTTTGCTGAGGAAGATATTACAAATCTTCAAGAAGAGGGAGGAAATCTTGCAGAATATCCTATTATCAACAAGGCTGTTGTAGTTTTGCTTGATGGAACAACACAAATATATGAATTACCCCCTTCTCATCCATCAAGAGTTAAATTTGGGCTTGAAACAATTGAGATGTCTAATCCATGGATAAATAATCCTGGTGTTGCTTATGGTATAGCAAAAGAATTAGTAGAGACTTATGCTATGCCAAAACCTCTTTTATCTGGAAAAATACGATGGTTTCCTTTATTAATGTTAAATAGATTAATAACTTTAATTAAGCCTTCTTTAGGAATATGGATAAAACCTAAACA